>JAOAPT010000220.1 GCA_025463045.1 Candidatus Solibacter sp. | reverse complement strand
CCCGGCCCCACCTGACGAACTCCACGCGCATGCTGCTGGCGCGATTTTTCAAGGTGCATCCCGGGTATCTCGTGGACGATCCCGAAGGCTTTCAGAACGAGCTGGTGAGCGATCTGGGAGCGGTCGAAGACAAGCTGGATCTGTGGTTGATTTCAGGCGCGGAGCGATTCTGCCGCGACGCGGATCTGCATCAAGCACTGTTGACCGTGGCGAAACATAAGGACTCGCGCATGTGCGTGATTCTGCTCGGAACCATCCTGGAAAATCCGGGATTGGCAGAGAGGCTGATCGAAGTCCTCAAAGCGCCGCCGGCAACGGCCGCGCCCAAAGCGAGGAGACGATGAGGAGACGATGATGACCTGGTCGGCGTTATATCTGATCTGTTTTCTGGTTGGCTTCGGCATGAGCGTGCTGTCACTTCTCTCCGGCAGCGTTCACCTACACCTGCCGCATTTGCACCTGGATCACGGGGTCCACCTCGGGCACGGGCACGGCGGCGGCGATAGCGGCGGAGCGTCCTGGTTCAACCTGGGAACGCTCGCGGCATTCCTGGCGTGGTTTGGCGGTACGGGCTACTTGCTGGAGCATTACTACGGCGTGTGGTTCGTGGCCGCGCTTGCGATTGCAACGGTGAGCGGGCTGGGCGGAGCGAGCGTGATTTTCTGGTTCCTCGCCAAGGTGCTGATTGGCCGCGAGGCGCCGCTCGACCCGGCGGATTACGACATGATCGGCGTGCTCGGCAAGCTCAGCATGCCGATTCGTGAAGGCGGAACGGGCGAGTTGATTTACGCACAGGGTGGGACGCGCCGCGTTGCCGGCGCGCGAGCGGAGTCCGGCGCCGCGATCGGCAAGGGAGCCGAGGTAGTAGTCACCCGTTATGAAAAAGGGATTGCGTACGTTCGTCTCTGGGACGAACTGGCCGGCGAATTCGACCGGCAGGTCAATGAGCAGAGGAGTTAAGAGGAGAAATGCAGGGTATGGAAAACCAGGTGTTCGTGATTGCGGGCCTGATGGTATTGGCCCTGATCTTTCTGATGGCCATGTTCGCCAAATTGTTCCGGAAGGCCGGACCGCACGAGGCCATCATTGTTTACGGGTTCCGGGGCACGCGCGTGGTCAAGGGTCGCGGCACGGTGATCTTCCCAATGGTCGAAAATGCGCGCGGGCTTTCGCTTGAGCTGATGTCGTTCGATGTGGCGCCGAAGCAGGATCTGTACACGCGGCAGGGCGTCGCGGTGACGGTGGAAGCGGTAGCGCAGATTAAAGTGAAATCGGATCCGGAATCAATCCTCACGGCGGCCGAGCAGTTCCTCACGAAGTCGCCGGAAGAGCGCGAAGGTCTGATTCGCCTCGTGATGGAAGGCCATTTGCGCGGCATCATCGGCCAGTTGACGGTGGAGGAAATCGTCAAGCAGCCGGAGATGGTGGGCGACCGGATGCGCTCTACGTGCGCCGACGATATGACGAAGATGGGCCTGGAAGTGATTTCGTTCACCATCAAGGAAGTCCGCGATAAGAACGAATACATCACCAACATGGGTCGGCCGGATATCGCGCGCATCAAGCGCGATGCCGATGTGGCGACGGCGGAAGCGGAACGCGATACGGCGATCAGACGCGCCTCGGCGTCGCGCGAATCGGCGGTGGCAAAGGCGCAGGCCGACCAGGAGCGCGTGCTGGCGGAAACGCTGTCGCAGGCCAAGCAGGCCGAATCGCAGCGCGATCTCGAGGTCAAGAAGGCCGAGTACCTGGAGATGGTGAAGAAGCAGCAGGCGACGGCGGACAAGGCATACGAGATCCAAGGCAACATCATGCAACAGCAGGTGCGCGCCGAGGAAGTCAAGATTCATCAGGTGGAAAAAGAGCACGAAGTGGAAGTGCAGAAGGCCGAAATCGCGCGTCGCGAAAACGAGTTGATCGCCACCGTGTTGAAGGCTGCCGAGTACGAGAAGCGGCGCATCGAAACCATCGCCGGCGCGGAGAAATCGCGCATGATCATGCAGGCCGAAGGCCAGGCGGCGGCGATCCGCGCGCAGGGCGAGGCGGAAGCGGAGATCATCTTCAAGAAGGGCGAGGCGGAAGCCAAGGCAATGAACGTGAAGGCCGAGGCCTACCAGGAGTTCAACCAGGCGGCAATCGTGGACAAGCTGATCACGAATATGCCGGAAGTGGTGCGCGCGCTGGCGGCTCCGCTGGCCAACGTCGACAAGATCACGATCGTCTCGACCGGCGATGGGGCGACGTCGGGAATGCACAAGATCACTGGCGATATCACCCAGATGGCGGCGCAGATTCCGGCGCTCTTCGAAACGCTGTCGGGCATGAAGATGAGCGAGCTGTTCTCCAAGGTCCGGTTGATCGGCGAGCAATCGCCGAAGCCGCCGGACGACAAGGTCAAAGGCGCAGGGGCATAAAAAGCGAAGCAGGGAAATAAGGAGTAATTACAATGGCACTTCTGGAACGCGTAGCAACTCTGGTACGGGCAAATCTCAACGATTTGGTGGACAAGGCGGAAGATCCGGAGAAGATGATTAAGCAGGTGATTCTGGATATGCAGAACCAGTTGCTTCAAGTCAAAACCCAGGTCGCCATCACGATCGCCGACCAACACGTGCTCGAGAAAAAACAGCAGGAAGCGGAAGAGAACGAGCGGCAGTGGATGCACCGCGCAGGCCTCGCGGTGGACAAGAAGGACGATGCGCTGGCGCGCGCCGCGGTAGAGCGCGCGATGAGCTACAAGAGCACGGCCGCCAACTTCCGCCAGCAGGTGGAAGATCAGAAGGGGCAGGTGGAGAATCTGAAATCCGCGCTGCTCAAGTTGCAGACCAAACTGGCCGAGGCGCAGTCGAAGTGCGATGTGCTCATCGCCCAGCACCGGCGCGCCCGGGCCATGAACAAGGCCACGGAGGCGACCAGTTGCATGGGAGACAACACAAATTCGGAGGCCTTTGACCGGATGAAGAGCAAGGTGAGTCATCACGAAGCCACTGCCCGGGCGCATGCCGAACTGGTGAGCGATGACGTGAATGACAAGTTCGCCGCAATGGAAAAGCAGGAAGAGATCGACCGCCTGTTGAACGATCTCAAATCGAAACGTAACCTCTAAACCCGCGTGGGGCAGGCCGCTCCGGCCTGCCCTGCCCCAACCCTAAGAACAAACTTTTATATGAGACATACATCGAAGGTGGAAGTGTGGCTGGCCGCGGCAATTCTCTATGTGATGGGCGTGCTGGCGGCCGGCGGAAATTTTTGGATCGGCGGACCCGTCCTGCTAATCCTCGTGTTGATGGCTCTCCCGCAGGAGTACGTCACCGCGCCCGAAGCGCTGCGCGTGCGCTCCGGACTCACACGGTGGGCAATCCCGTACACCGCGATCACCTTCGTCGGCGAAAGTTCCATCGGGCCGTTGAAGCGCGTTGCGGTGCGGGTGGGCCGCGATTCGGAACTGCTGCTCGCACCCGACGATCCCGGAAAATTCTTCGCCGACGTGGCGGCTCACGCACCCCATCTCCTGCGTCGCGGCGGCCACCTGATCGCACTGTAGACTCTTTGCACCATGGCCCCGCGCCCTACCAAATGCGATGAATGCCCCACCAAAGGCGATGAAGCGAGTGCCTTAATCCGAGCCGCGACCGTAACTCGCGCTTTGGCGAGCAAGGGAGCGGTGATAACGTGACCACCGCTATGTAACCGTCGGGGCTCCGATTGAGGTGCGTTCTTCCACGCCGCAACAAGGTGCCGCCACACACACTTCCCTTCCCGCAACGGACCTCCGCGTGCCCTACACTCACCCGGAGGCTTTATGAAACTTGGATGGTGTGGTGCGACCCTTTGCCTGGCTATCGGTGGGCTGATTGGATGTTCGAATACACCGAAAACGCCGGACGTGGCGGCGAACATCCGCCAGGCCATCGATCAGGCGGGCATCAAGAATGTGACCGTCGATCAGGACAGAACGAAGGGCGTTGTCACCTTGAACGGACGCGTTCCCGCCGAGACGGATAAAGCGCGCGCCGACCAAATCGCGCAGTCGATCGCGCAAGGGCAGGTGGTGGCGAACCAGATTCAGGTGGCGCCGCAGGGCCTGGAACGCGTCACCAAGACAGTCGACGAAAAACTGGATAAAGCTATCGGCAGCAACCTGGATGCGGTGCTGATTCAGAACGGCTGGGACAAGGCAATTAAGCATTCGGAGAAGAATGGCGTGGTCACGCTCACAGGCGACGTCGATTCGCAGCAGCTTCGCGCCGATATCGAGCGCATGGCCGCGGCAGTTCCCAACGTGCAGCAGGTAGTAAATACCCTGCAGGTGAAAGATCAAAAGGCAAGTTCGACGCGTTAACCAATCTGACGATTCGCTCCCTCCGCCGCCGGTGAAATTGGAGTTCACCGGCGGCATTTTTTTGTTGCACGATAACTTCATGTCCTTCGTGCGGGGTTCATGGGTGTTGCCGCTAGCGCTAGCGGCGCTCGTCCTCTATTTGGGGGCGCAGACGACGCCGGCGAACACCTATGTCGATGGCAAACTTTGCGCGGGATGCCACGCCGAGATTGCACGGACGTACGCGCGCACCGGGATGGCGCGCTCGTTTTATCGTCCCGATGCCATGCGCATGCCGGAAGATCTCACGCGCGGCATTCCCTTCCATCACAAGGCCTCCAACACCTGGTTCGACATGTCGCGGCGCGACGGCGCGTACTACCAGCGGCGCTGGCGTATCGGCCCGGACGGGCAGGAGCTCTACGCACAGGAATCGCGCATCGACTACGTCATGGGCTCGGGCAATCACGTGCGCAGCTACCTGCATCGCAACGAGCGCGGCGCGCTGATCGAGCTTCCGCTCGCATGGTACGCGGAGAACGGTGGCACCTGGGCGATGAGTCCCGGGCACGATCGCGAGTACTTGCTCGCGCCGCGCGCGATCGCGTATGAGTGCATGTTCTGCCACAACGCGTATCCGCGAATTCCCGCGGGGCACGACGAGGCGGGCAGCGAGCCGCTCTACGCAGGCGCGCTACCCGAGGGCATCGATTGCCAGCGCTGCCACGGGCCGGGCGCGAATCACATCCGCACCGCGCAAGCGCCGGGCGCGGCCGAGACGCCAGTGCGGGCGGCGATCAACAACCCGGCGCGGCTCAGCGCAGAGCGCCAGATGGAAGTGTGCATGCAATGCCACCTGGAGACGACGAGTCTACCGCTGCCGCATTCGATCCAACGCTACGGGCGCGGACCGTTCAGCTATCGCGCCGGCGAGCCGCTGGCGAATTTCCTGCTCTTCTTCGATCATGCGCCGGCCAGCAAGTACAAAGACGATTTCGAAATCGCCCACTCGGCGTACCGCTTGCGCGAGTCGCAGTGCTTCCTGCGCAGCGCGGGCAAGATGACCTGCACGACGTGCCATAATCCCCACGACGTGCCGCGGGGCGAACAGGCGTCGCTGCACTACAATCGCGTCTGCGCGAGCTGCCACGCGACGGTCGCGGCGCCGGCACACCCGGAATCCGGCGATTGCCTGAGCTGCCACATGCCGAAGCGGCGGACCCAGGACGTGATCCACGCCGTGATGACGGACCACCTGATCCAGCGCCGTCCGCCGGCAGGCAATCCGCTCGCGCCTCTCACGGAGCGCAAAGAGTTCGACGCGAATCAGTACCGCGGCGCGGTCGTGCCGTACTATCCGTCGCCCTTGCCGCAGACCGGGGAGAACGCGCTGTATCTCGCGGTCGCACAGGTCGCGCAGAAGAGCGATCTCGCGAAGGGCCTGCCGAAACTCGCCGCCGAGATCGCGCGTCAGAAGCCGGCGCGGGCGGAGTTCTACATCGAGTTGGGACAGGCGTGGCTCAGCGAGCGCCAGGTGGCGAACGCCATCGCGGCCTTCGAGGACGCGGTGAAGCACCGGCCCGATTCTCCGATCGCTCTGTTGAATCTCGCCGACGCGTTGACCGAAGCGGGACAGCGCGAGCGCGCCGTCACGGTGTTGAATCACGCGATCCAGGTAGCGCCGCGCGATGCGCTGCTGCGCTACCAGGTCGGCATCACGCAGACCGCCGCCGGCCGCGACCCGGAGGCGATCGCCGCGTTTCGAAAAGCGGTCGAGCTCGATCCCGACATGGCGGAGGCGCACAATCTGCTCGGCTCGGCCCTCGCCGGACAGGGCGACCTCGAAGGCGCGCAGCAGGAGTTCACCGCGGCGCTCCGGATCCATCCCGATTTCGCCGATGCGCTCGGCAATCAGGCGCACCTGCTCGCCGCACGCCGCGAGTTCGCCGCCGCGGCGCCGGTCTTCGCGCGATCCGTGCAGCTCAAGCCCAACGATGTCGAGGTGCGCGTGAATTACGCCGCCGCTCTCGCCGCGCTCGATCGCTTCGAGGAGGCCGGCGCACAGATCGACGCCGCGCTGAAGTTGGAGCCGGACTCGGCACCCGCGCGCAATTTTCGAGGACGTCTGCTGGAGCGCCAGGGCCGCGGCGTCGACGCGTTGAAGGAGTTCCTGGAAATCCTCCGACGCCATCCCGACTTCGCACTCGCCCATCTCGATGCGGCACGAGTGCTGGCGGCCGGCGGCGATCGCGCGGCAGCGGCGCAGCATTTACGCCAAGCTGCCGGGAGCGCCGATCCCAACATCCGCCGCCAGGCTGCCGCAGCGCTCCAACAGTTGGAGAGATAGCGCGCTAAGCTATTCCAATGACGCGACGTACTCTGCTGGTCTTCTGCCTGCTGCCCGCCGCCTTCGCGCAAACCCTCACCGCACCGCCCGACGCGCGCGCTCGCATCGACAGCGTGTTCGCGCGATTCAATCACACCGATACTCCGGGCTGCGCCGTCGGCGCTTCGATCGACGGCAAGACGGTCGCGAGCGCCGCCTATGGCGTGGCGGATCTTGAACACGACGTGCCGCTACGGCCGGATTCCGTCTTCGAGCCGGGCTCGGTCACCAAGCAATTCACCGCCGCCGCCGTCCTCGTGCTCGCCGAACAGGGCAAGCTTTCGCTCGATGATCCTGCGCGCAAGTACCTGCCGGAGCTGCCGGATTACGGCACGCCGATCACGATCCGGCACCTGTTGAATCACACCAGCGGACTGCGCGATTGGGGCAGCCTCGAAGCGATCGCCGGTTGGCCGCGGACCACGCGCGCCTACACTCACGCGCACGTGCTCGACATCCTGAGCCGCCAGAAATCGCTCAACTATCCGCCTGGCGCCCACTACTCATACACCAACAGCGGCTACAACCTCGCGGCGATTCTGGTGGGGCGTGTCTCCGGCAAACCGCTCGCCGAATTCACGCGCGAGGCGTTGTTCGCGCCGCTCGGCATGACGTCCACCTCGTGGCGGGACGATTTCCAGCGGATCGTGAAAGGCCGCGCGATCGCTTATTCGCAGAGCGGCGGCACGGTGCGCCAACTCATGCCGTTCGAGGACGTGCACGGGAACGGCGGACTGCTGACCACGGTCGGCGACCTCCTGCGCTGGAATCAGAAGTTCACGATCGCGCATCAGTTGGACCGTCCGACGTTGACCGATGGGCGCACCATCGCGTACGCCGCGGGCCTGATGGTGCTGCGCTACAGGGGGCTCGACGAGATCAGCCACAGCGGCACCACCGCGGGTTACAACGCTTGGCTCGGCCGCTATCCCGCGCAAAGGTTGTCGATCGCCGTGCTGTGCAATTCGACCGCGGCGAACGGCACGCAGCTCGGGCATGCGGTCGCCGATATTTTCCTCGGCGACCTCGCGCAAACGGCGCCGCCCGTGCCGATGCACGCATCGAAGCCCGGCCTGTACCGCAGCCTGCGCGATTCGTCGACGCTCGAAGTAGGCGCCGAATCACGGAACGAATTCACCGGCGACCGCATGCGCGTGCCGAGCGAGATGGATGGCGGCACGTGGTACGAGCACGTCGATAAGTGGACGCCCACCGCGGCGGAACTGGAATCCTTGACGGGTGAGTACGTAAGCGATGAAGTCGAAGTGACGTTCCGCGTCGCCGTGGAAAAGGGACGCCTCGTCATCCACCGCCGTCCCGACAGCGTGATCCCCCTGACACCGACCTTCAAGGATGCCTTCCGTTCTTCGTTGGGATCCATCCGCTTCCTTTGAGACTCCGGCGAGCTGAGCGTGAGCGAATCGCGAGTATGGGACCTTCGATTCCGGAAGACGACATCAACGCCCCACTGAAGAACTGAGCCCCAATCGGAGCCGCGACCATTAGGGAGTCCCATGGGCCTGCGGCCAGGCCT
>JAOAPT010000218.1 GCA_025463045.1 Candidatus Solibacter sp. | reverse complement strand
CTCGCCGCAGAACACGCAGACGATGCGCCGGAACTCCCATTCACGGGAGCACAGCGCGCAAATCAGCCACCTCTTAGCGCCATCACCTTCGCCGCGCAGGACAGCGGCAAGCGGCCATTCGCCGCAAGCCGGACAACGGGCCGAATGGTCTTGCGACTCCTCTTCGCTACGGCGCACCGTGTATTCCATAAAGGGCTGCAACAGAACCCGCGTGAAGAACAGCAGGTCATCGGAAGTGCCGGCAGCGAGTAATTCCCCGAATGCAGGCTGGTTCCTCTCCAGGTCACTTGCCTTTTCCGCGAGCCGCGCAGGGCCGATGCGCTGGACAAGGCGAAGCAGTGGGAGATAGTCCCGCTCAAGACACGACGGCAGGAGGGCCTCCGGGATCCTCGACTTCAACCTCTCGTAAACTCCCTGTTGAAAGCGCGCGACCTGCCCGTAGAATCGGAGAATTTCCGCACTGGCCGGATACTCGTTGGCCAATAGCTCGGCGCGCCGGATTCGATTGTCCCAGGAAAACCCGTTCATCGTTCCGCCGACCCCGATCCGACAATGCGGTTGTACCAAAGGCGATGGTGGGTCTTGGCCCAGCCCCGCGACACGTAGCCGTGAACGATAGCGCGAAACCCTCCAGGAACAACCAACAGCCCCATGTAGACGTGAATGATGAACGCTCCAATGGTAACCAGTGCGCCAATTTCGTGAAGCATGACCGCGATCGGACGCACCCCTCTGATGCCGAAGGGCACATACTCCGGAAACCACATGACAATGCCGGATAGCAGCAGCAGGATCGTGCCGAACAGCATCACCCAATAGAATTGCTTCTGGCCGGGATTGAAACGGCCGATCGGCGGCAGTTCCTCGTCGCGGTTTTCGATGTACAGCTTGACCTTTCGGTTCCACTCGCGGTCTTCGGGTATGGTTCGCATCTCATCGCGCCACACGGCGTACATCCAGATCATCGCCGCGGTGAACACCAGGCCGACCCATGGATGCCAGAATCGGATCGTCGGTCCTCCGCCGAACACCGCGGCAAGCCAGTACAGGTGCGGCGTAAATAGCGCCATCCCGGTCGCCATCAAATATAGATAAGTGAAGCCGGTAAGCCAGTGCATCACCCGTTCGCGCAGGGTGTACCGCAAGATCGGCTGGGTCTCTTCCGGACGGACATCATGCAGGACATCGTGTTCTTCCACAATCATGGCCGATGAACCTCCTCAATCGGGTGCGCCTCCTTCGGGCCGAAACGCAAGAAGTGTGCGACCACTCCCACCAGGCCCAGGGAAATCGCCAAGCCACCCAGCCACTTCACTGGCCCCTTCCACAGCCTCACCATGAGCGGAATGGTGGGGTTCGCCGGCAGTCCGCCGTACGCCTCCGGGTTGCGGATATCGTGCAGCACGTACATCACCTGAGTTCCCCCGACGCCCGGCGGATCGTATACGCCGGCGTTGGTGTGGGCGGTCTGCTCGCGCAATTGGGCAGCCCGTGTTTCGGCGAGCGCCTTCATATCATCCTTCGTCCCAAAATGCAGACAGCCGGTGGGACAGGACTTAATGCATGCCGGCTCGAGCCCGACAGCGACACGGTCCGAGCATAGGGTACACTTATGGACCTTCTTGGTCATCGAATTGAACTTGGGAATATTGAACGGGCACCCGCTCACACAGTACTGGCACCCAATGCAGTATTCCTGCTGAAAATCGACGATGCCGTTCGAGTACTGCACGATGGCCCCATCGGCCGGACACGCGCGGAGACAGCCCGGATCGGCGCAGTGCATGCACTGATCTTTGCGCATGAGCAATCCGAATGATCCATCCGCAAACTCATGCTCATTAAACCGGATCAGGTTATAGTAATTCCACTGCAGATCCGGCATGGTCTGGTAAGTGTTGTCGAACTTAGTTTCGTGGAACGGATATCCGTTCCACTCCAGGCAGGCAACCTCGCAGGCCTTACAGCCGATGCAAGTCGTGACGTCGATCAGCTTACAGACGCCATCTCCCTCGTTCCGTTTTGCTCCCTTTCCGGGCACCGGCCCCGGATGGGCGGAAATTGCCTTGATTTCCAATGCTGCCGTCGGCATGCCGTCCTCAAACTTTCTCGAGCTTCACCAGGAAGCCCTTAAATTCCGGTGTGTAGGCATTGGGATCGATGGCCGCCGGAGATAGCGCATTTGCAAGCGTCCGGGCCGTCTTACCCGCGTCTTCCGCGATGCCGCGATAACCCCAATGAATGGGAATACCAATCTGGTAAGTCTTCTTACCATCGATCATCATCGCCTTAATACGTTTTGTGACAAACGCCTTGGCGATGTAGTGCCCGCGCGCGCTGCTGACTTTGATCGTCTCGCCGCCGTGCAGTCCCATTTCATCGGCAAGCTGCGCCGGAATTTCCACGAACGGCTCCGGCACGAGTTCCACATTCATGGGATTGTTCTTAGTCCAGTAATGATAGTGCTCGGTCAGGCGGTACGTGGTGCAGACGATGGTATATCCCTGTTCCGGCGTACCGAACTTATCCATGTCCGATTTGAATCTCCTGGCGACCGGATTATTTTGCTGATTCGGATGCAGCACGTTCTTGGCCGGGCTTTCCGTGGGCTCGTAGAATTCGGGAAACGGGCCATCCGCGAAGGCCGCCAAGGGTCCGAAGATGCGCCCGACCCCTTCCGCATTCATGATGAACGGTCCCATGTGGTCCTTCGGCGGAGAGTCGATCTTGAAGTCGGGAATGTCGTTTCCGCCCCATTTCTGTTTATCGCCGTCCCACCAGATCTGGGCGCGGCTGGGATCCCACGGTTTTCCCGCGATGTCGCAGGAGGCGCGGTTATACATCACCCGCCGGTTCATGGGCCACGACCAGGCCCAGTTCGGATAAACGCCCAGTCCCGACGGGTCGTCCGTGCCGCGGCGTTGCGTGAGGCCTCCCTCTTCGGTCCATGAGCCGCAGTACAGCCAGTTGCCCGAGAGAGTCGAGCCGTCGTCGCGAAGCCATGAGAAGCCGGGAAGCTGCTGGCCGGCCTTGATGGTCTGACTCGATTTGGAGTCCGTCACATCCGAGATTGCACGGCCGTTAATCTCTTTGGCGACTTCCGCTAGCGACGGATTTTCCGGGATCGTGTAGTTCCACGAGAGTTTCAGAACCGGATCGGGGAAGGCGCCGCCTTCCTGCCGGTACAAATCGCGCACCTTGAGGAAGATTCGCGCCACGATTTCCTGGTCCAGCTTCGCCTCGCCGGGCGGCGGCACCGCGACATATTTCCATTGCAACCAGCGCGCCGAATTGGTGAAGCTGCCATCCTTTTCCGCGAAGCCCGCGCCTGGAAGGCGATAAACCGAGGTGTTGATCGTCTTCATGTCCTCGGGCGTGATTCCGGGGGACCTCCAGAATTCGCTTGTCTCATCGGGGTAGATCTCGCAGACCACTAACCAGTCCGCCTTCTTCAGTGCCTCGATATTCTTTTGCGAATTCGGACCGATCGCCACGCCGTTCATGCCGAATGCGAACAGGCCTTTCACATGGCCGGCGTACATGTCATCCCAGATCTCGACCCAGGAATACTTGCGATCGATGCTGGGCAGATAACGAAACGCGAAGTCGTTCTCCTTCGTGGCTGCGTCGCCGTACATGGCCTTCAGGAAAGAAACGATGAACTTCGACGTATTGCTCCAGTAATTATAGGAGTCCCACTCCGAAGGTTTGGAAGGCGTGGGTGTGGTGCGCTTGATGTACGTCGCGAGATTCACATCCGCGGGAGAAGCCATCTTCAGATATCCGGGCAAGACGTCGAAGATGCCTGCCATGTCGGTAGCGCCCTGGATGTTCGAGTGGCCGCGCAACGCATTCACGCCGCCGCCGGCACGCCCGACGTTGCCTAGCAGGAGTTGCAACATCGCTGCCGTCCGAATCGTTTGCGTGCCGGAGGTATGCTGTGTCCAACCGACCGCGTAAATGATGGTGCCGACCTTCTTGGCGTCTCCATCCTTGCGGATGGAAGTGAACAGGTCCGCGGCCTTCAGGAATTCCGCCTTCGGAATTCCCGTGATCCGCTCGACGATCTCAGGCGTATAGCGGGAGTATTGCCGCCTCAGCAGTTGAAAGACGCATTGGGGATGTTGCAGCGACAAATCATGCGCCACATTGCTCGGCATTGTAGCGTCCGCTCCGGGTCCCATAGCTTTGGCCCCTACCGCTCCGAAGGCCTGATATCCCTGTCCCTCGCCTCCCTTGCCGGAACTGGAGTGGGGTGCGGCCTCGCCGGCCTTGCTGCTCGATCCAGGCGCCGGCGGATGCTGTGGAGCACCGCCCGGCGCGGACGAAGCGGCAGCCGTACCCGTCACGTTGCCGCCCTCCTGGTAATTCCAGGTGGTCTTGTCGTACGCCTGTGTAGCCGGATCGAAGCCCGAGAATAACCCTTCCTCAGGCAACTGGAAATCGTTCCTCACCAGGAACGAGGCGTTGGTGAAATGGACCAGGTAGTCTTTGTGATATCGTCCATTCTCGATTGCCCAACTGATGAGTCCGCCGAGGAAAGCGATGTCCGTGCCGGCGCGAATTTGCAGGAACTGGTCCGCGGTTGCCGCAGTTCTGGTGAACCGCGGATCGACGACGATAGTCTTCGCGTTGCGCTCCCGCTTCGCCTCAATCGCCCACTTAAAGCCACACGGATGGTTCTCGGCCGGGTTGCCCCCCATGATCAACATCACGTCCGTGTTCTTGATGTCGATCCAGCCGTTGGTCATCGCACCTCGTCCAAACGTGGGCCCCAAACTGGAGACCGTTGGACCGTGTCAAACGCGAGCCTGGGTTTCCAGGTAGCAGACCCCCAGGCTGCGCATGCTTTTCACGACGAGGTAATTGAATTCGTTGGTATCGGTACAGCCGCCGCTCCAGGCGATCCCTTCGCAGCGGTTGACGGTGCGGCCCTGAGGATCGGTGGCGACGAACGTATCGTCGCGCGTCTTCTTGACCTTTCGGGCAATCTCGTCGATGGCCTGGTCCCAGGAAATATTCTCCCAGTGATCGGAGCCGGGACGGCGCACCTGCGGCTTCAGCAGGCGGCGGCTGTTCACGATGTCCTGCTCCAACGATGCGCCTTTAGGGCAAAGCGTTCCGCGGTTAATCGGATGATCGGGATCGCCCTCGACATGCACCACCTGCGGCGTGACGTTCTTCGCCTTGTCGCCCAGCGTGTGAATGATGACTCCGCAACTGACCGAGCAGTACGGGCATGTGGAGCGCGTCTCGGTGGTCCGCGCAATCTTCAGCTCCCTGGCCTGCGCGTATGCGGGCCGAAGATCGAAGCCCAGCACAGATGCCAATGCGGCGCCTGTTCCAAGTTTCAGAAACGTGCGGCGGTCGGTTGAAAAATCAGCGGGCATGTCTCTTCCTCCCCTGAATTAGAACCCCGAATTAAAATCCGTAGGCGATCGCCAGGTTCGCGTGGAACCCGGCGGCATTCGCGAATGGCTGGCCCTTCCAGTCGGTCATGAATCGGCGTAGCTCCCACGCGAACGTGAGGTGCTGATTGTACTTGTACATTAGATTGCCGTAGTAGGTCTGGTTCCGGCTTCGATCTCCTACCCTGAGATTCTTATTTCTTTGCGCTTCGATGCCGTAGCCCAGATTCGTCTGCCACTTTCTCAAAAAGTTGAACTGTGCCTGTGTCCACCCGCCGCGCGATTCCACACCGTGTTCACCCGGCGTTCCCACCGGCAGAACCGATTCCCCGGACGCGACGCTGAAGATACCCAAAGCGCGCCCCGCAAACCACTCGCCGCTAAAATCGAACCAACTCGTAAACGGCAACGAGTAATCGATGGCCGCTCCCCACGAATCCACCGGGGTTTCGAGTGTCGCCGCTCCAACGGTCCCCACGTTTTTCCCGCGCGCATAGTGTCCGCTCAGGCCAATATCGTATTTGTGGCTGCCTTCGTCGAAGGTCAGCCCCACCCGGGACTCGGCGCCGGGAGCCCGGCCGCGGTCGCCAATACCCGGAGTGCGGGTAGACGAAAAGACGGTCGTATTGTAATCGCCCATGTTCGGATCCACTGCCGCGAACTGCCATTTCAGCTCGACCGCTTCACCCAACACCGCCTTGTGGTATTCGCCGCGAAGCTGAGGTGTGCGTATCCACGGATTACCCGACGCCGAAAGGCCGGGGATTGCGAACTCCGCGAGGCTGGTGGGATTCAGTGGAGCAAACACGGACCAGTCCAGTCCGCCCTCGAGCGAGAAGTTCTTCCAATCCATGCGGCCGAACGCCAGGCGCAAACGAACCAGATCCATGCTGATGCCGTTCGCAAAGGCAGCCTGACCGCCTAGAAAATCGACCTCCGCCTGTCCGCTGACCTTCGCCCCGGCGACTTCGGGTCCCTCGAACTTCAAGCCGATTCGGCTCTGCCGTACGGTCATGCCAAAGCTCTTGTCGTTCCCCACCACGGTGGGCGTCGGCTGGGCGGCAAACAGCGGGATATCTTCCAGATTGTTTAGCGAAGTGTTATAAAAGGCGTTCAGCAAAACCGTGCCGTAGATGGAAACCTTGGCCTTGCTCTCGTCAACTAACGATGGGCCGTCTCCGACCTTCGGCGGCGCGGGCGCCTTCGGAACCGGCATCGGCGGCGTTGGAGGAGCGGGAGCAGCGGCCGCGCGTTCGGCACCGCCCACACCCTTCACGCGGGCGAGTTCGCTCGAGGAAAGCACCCCTTTGTCAGCTAGAATCGAGGCGAGCACGGCCGCCTTGTCCGGATTCGCAGCCGAATCCACGCGTGCCAAATCGCTACTGGTGATTGTTCCCTTTTCGAGGAGTATCCTCGCCAGAACACTGGCCGGGTCATCTGCCGCAACAACGCTCAAGCTGGCGCCAAGGGCCATCGCGGCGATCACAACGCATTTCATCTGTGACCTGACTCCTCTGGGGCGTTCACGTCCCAGTCCATCCGGCAGATTTCGCAGTTGCGCCTTCGTGCTGATTTATTCTTGCGCTGAAATCTCATCCAACCTATATTCGTCCGTACACTTTTGATACTTGCTAGTCAGAAGATGTTTGTCGTCTCACGCTTAAGAGTCAGTAGGAGGCGATCTCCCTCGGAGCACGCGGACCGGGGCTAAATTTCGGAGTGTGGAGGAATACTAGACAGGTGTTAAATGGAGGGAAACTGCAGCCTGCGCCTATCATCGCGACGAAATCCTGCAGTATCCGATCCAGGCAAATCTGCGCCTCCAGGAGTCGATCAGGACCGCACGACGCTCTTGCCTCGCGGTGTCCCAGACGTTCGTACGTCACTCACCGCCACCAGCGAATTCCGACTTCCTTTGAGCTTTGAGCGAAACGCCGCTGCGATCTCCAGCCGGGCGACATCCGAGAATACCTCGAGCAGGAATTGCACGAGATCACACCTTCGCCGAAGACAGTTCGATCCCTATCACCAGCCAGTATTCTCGACAACGCCTACAAGTTCACCCCAACGCGGGCTCTATCAAACTCCGCGGCTATCCCTACTTTTTGAGACCGTCGCGTAAGTCGCTCCTCAGTCCCTTCCGGCGCCGAGCGTCGTCATCATGGACGCCCCCCGACACTCGCGACTCGGGTAACGCGTCCTCCCCCGAACACCTCGAACGCATTTCGAAGAGCACACTTCATGCGCAGGCGCGCCACGCGACCGTGCGGGCCGAGGCTTGGGAGAACATGACGGTCGTGTGTCGGCGGAAAACACCGATGGCGGGCGCGATGTTCTCCTTCGTTTGCCCCTGTAGCAGCGCTGTGACACTCATCTTGGTACCAGCGAGCCTTTTTAGTACTAATGACAATTTACTGCCAACTTTCTACACACCTTAGGGTTCGCTGCTCCGCAAATTCGACCTAAGCTCTTGATTTCTCAGGCGCAAAAAAATGGCGTGCGAATTGCTGAAGACGGCTAAATATTCGCAGGATCACAGGCCAAGGTGAGAAGACTTCTCGTAATAGATCATGATTTACTATTTGCGTTTTGGCTCGGTCGGGCTCTCGATCAAGCAGGCTACGATTCCTTCCCGGCGGCAAGCGTTGAAAACGCACGCCGGCTGATCGCAGAGTTGAAGATCGTCGTGGACCTGGTGATCATCAGTGCCGACATCCCCGACGCGAATTCGTTCTTGACGGAGCTGCGGCAGGCCCAATGCGGCTTGGCGGTGGTCGCCGTGCTCGACAAACCAGCGGGAGAAAGCTTCATCTTTCCCAATGCCGATCTCGTCGAGTATAAGCCCGTGGACCTCGACGACGATGCGCGGAAAGACTGGGTCGAAACCGTAGGGACCGTTCTCATGGCTAACGAAGTCGCCCAATTGCAAAGAGCATTTATTCGACAGTGACGTTACTCGCCACTGACGCTATTCGACCGTGACACTCTTTGCCAGATTCCGCGGCTGATCCACATCGCATCCGCGCCGCACCGCGATGTGATAAGCCAATAACTGCAGCGGCACGATCTCGAGAATCGGCGCCAGCAGGTCCGGCACGGCCGGAATCTCGATGACGTGGTCCGCGCCGGCCCTGCGAATCATCTCGTCACCCTGCGTCGCGATCGCGATCAGGATTCCGTCCCGCGCTTTCACTTCCTGCATGTTCGACAGCGTCTTCTCGTAAAGCAGGCGGCTCTCGTCGCTTGTCCGGTCGTGTGTAGCCAGCACGACCACCGGAAGCGCTTCGTCGATCAGCGCGTTCGGGCCATGCTTCATCTCGCCGGCCGGATATCCCTCGGCATGAATGTAAGAGATCTCCTTCAGCTTGAGGGCGCCCTCCAGTGCCATCGGAAAATGGATTCCCCTTCCCAGGAAAAGGAAGTCCTGTGCCCGATACAACGTGTGGCTCAGTTTCTGGTACACGCTGTCGCACGCCAGCAAGGTCTCCAGTTTTTCCGGTAGCTGCAGCAGTTCGCCGGCGAGCACGCGCGACGCATCGCCGCGCAACTGTCCGTTGGCCTGACCCAGGCGCATCGCGAGCACGAATAGCGCGGTCAATTGCGCGGTGAACGATTTCGTCGACGCTACGCCGATCTCCGGACCCGCGTGCGTGATGATGCTGCCCGCGGCCTCGCGCGTAATCATCGAGCCAACCACGTTGCAGATCGCCAGCGTCTTCGAGCCCTTTTTCTTCGCCTCTCGCTGCGCCGCCAGCGTATCGGCGGTCTCCCCGGACTGCGAAATCACCACCGTCAGTGTGTTTGGCGTGACAATCGGGTCGCGATATCGGAATTCGCTGCCGTAATCCACTTCCACCGGAATTCGCGCCAGCTTCTCGATCATGAACTTGCCGGCGAGTCCAGCGTGCCAACTCGTCCCGCATGCGATGATTCGCACCTGCCGCAGCGCCGCAAACTCCGTCGACGAAATCTCCATCCCGTCCAGAGTCACGAGCCCCGTTGCCGGATTCACGCGTCCCAGGGTGGTATTGCGGACGGCGCGCGGCTGCTCGTGGATCTCCTTGAGCATGAAATGCTTGTAGCCGCCCTTTTCCGCCATGATCGGATCCCACGCAATCCGCGTCACAGTGCGGATTACCTCGCGGCCCGCGAGATCGGTCAGTTCGACGCCCCGGGTGGTCAGGACGGCCACATCGCCGTCCGCCAGAAAGAGCATGTCGCGCGTGTGATTGAGAATCGCCGGCACATCGGAAGCGACGAAGTACTCGCTGCTGCCCAGCCCGATGACCACCGGCGGGCCCGAGCGTGCCGCCACGATCTTACCGGGATCCAAACGTGAGACGATGGCCAGCGCGTACACGCCGGAAATGTCCTTGATCGCCGCCCGCACCGCCTCCACCAGGTCGCCGCGAAAGTACTTTTCCAGCAGATGCGCCACGACTTCCGTATCAGTCTCTGTCTTGAAAACATGCCCTTCGGATTCCAGCAGATGCTTCAGAGGAAGGTAGTTCTCTACGATGCCGTTGTGCACCACTACGAAGTCGCCCAGACAATCGCGGTGAGGATGGGCGTTATCCTCGCTCGGACGCCCGTGTGTCGCCCAGCGGGTGTGCCCGACACCGTAGTGGCCGTCGATCGGGTTATCGAGCATCATCGTTTCCAGGTTGACCAACTTGCCTTTGGCACGCCGCACCGTGAGCTGATGCTGATCATCGCAAACCGCGATGCCCGCCGAATCGTAGCCGCGGTATTCGAGCCGCTTCAAGCCGCCGAGAATTACCGGGACAGCGTTCTGGTTGCCGATGTATCCAACGATTCCACACATGAGGCTTCAATTCTACGGCCAGTGCGGAAGAGGTCGGGTGGGAGAAAGTACTTGGAACGGTTTAGTACTTTACCATTCCACCGGATCGAATACTTCGGACAAGAATTTGCGATACGAGGCGGAGGTCAGGTATCGAATCAGCCCGCCCAGGAAAAACACCGCGAGCAGAAATTTCTTGTTTCCAAACTTGCGATCCACGTGGAGGAAGCCATCGTCGTCGTCGAACATCGGAGAATCCCAGAGAGCCCTGAGAGTGACGCCGGGGAACTGGGATTCGGCGGCACCCACAGCATCCACCCCGATTGATGCTCCACGGTCGGTGCCTGCAACGGGTCCGACGGATGCCGGGGAAGCTGCGGTCGCGCACGGCGGCTCACAGGGCGGCGCTTCCACCGTCTGCGTGAGCAGCTTCGAATCGAAGGCCACCGACACTTTCGACGGCGCGGAAGCACCGTACGCAACGCACGAACTCACCAGCACAGCCCACGGGAGTACTGCCGCCATCCTCCGTAGACCTGTTTTTCGCATGCCGGACCCACATGCAGTTTTCGTGCCAAAACGCACAGGACTGAGTTCAATCGGATTCGACAAAAAGCAAATGCTAACGATTGTCACTTTACGCTAACTTTTGGTAGTTTGCCTATGCGATCTCAGCTTCCGAGAACGATTGCTCAACGGTATTCGACAGCGGCTCCATACCCGCGTCGGCGGACTGGGCCTTATCCTCGACGCCGAGCCGCTTCATTTTGTACAGCAGCGCCTTGTAGTCGATCTTCAAGAGCGACGCGGCGCGCTTCCGGTTCCAGCGAGTGGAATTCAACGCTGTCAGAATTGCGTTCACTTCCGCCTGCTGCTTTGCCTTCGTGACCTGCTCCAGAATCGGCGATTGGTCATCGTTGTTCGCAACCGGAATGGCCGCCATCTGTCGCTCACCGGACGCGGACACCGCACCGGTTCTGCGATTGGATTTGGTCAACAACTCCCGCGAAAGCATCTCCGCATCGCGCAGGATGATCAGCTTCCGAACGAAGTTCTCCAACTCGCGGACGTTGCCCGGCCAGTGATACGACATCATCGCGTGCTCCAGTTCCGGAGTGATCGTGGGCGCGGGACCCGAAGTCCCTAAGTGGCGCTCTATCAGGAACTCCGTCATGGCCATCAGGTCGTCTTTGCACTCGCGCAGCGCCGGTACGTGAAGGCTGATGACGTTCTGGCGATAGTAGAGGTCCTCGCGGAATCTGCCCTCCGCGATCGCCTTCTCCAGGTCCTGGTGCGTGGCAGCCAGCACGCGCACATTCACTTTTACTACTTCCTTCCCGCCGATCCGCTGGAATTCGTGGTCCTGCAAAACTTGTAACAGCTTCGCCTGGAGCTTGAAGTCCATGTCTCCGATTTCGTCCAGCAGAATCGTGCCGCCGTCCGCCACTTCGAACATGCCGGCCTTCTTTTGGAAAGCGCCCGTGAAGGCCCCTCGCTCGTAGCCGAAGAGTTCGCTCTCGACGAGTTCCGAAGGCAGCGCCGCGCAATTCAACTTGAGGAACGGACGGTCCGCCCGCGGTGAGAGAGCATGCAATTCCCGCGCAACGACCTCTTTACCCGTGCCCGTTTCACCCCGAATCAGAATCGGCGCGCCGGACCATCCCAGATGTCCCAGCATGCTGTGGATTTCTTTCATCCGCGGATTCCCGCCGACGAACGCCTTGGTAACTGAGACTTTGGTCTTAGTACGGACCACGGCGTCTGCAAGCTGCGATTGCGTGGCCCGCAGGATCGCTTTCCGTAAATCGTCGTGCGCCACCGGCTTGCACAGGAAATCCGTGGCGCCGCACTTCATCGCCGCAACCACATCGATCGTCGAAGATGCTCCGGATATGACGATCACCGGCAGCGTCGGATCCGTCCGGCGGATCTCGACGAGCGTGTCCAATCCATCGCGATTGGGCATCATCAGATCCAACAGGACGGCGGATATCTCGGATCGCGAAGCACGTAGACAAGCCAACACCTCGTCACCGTCCTGGGCTAGCTCTACCGAATATCCCAGGCACTTCAACGCCATCGCCAGGTACCCGCGGACCTCGAGTTCATCTTCGCCCACCAGTATGCTCTGGCCGCTCCTGACACTTGCCATATACCGTTCCGCTCCTCCTGAGCCCAATTAGTTTCTACCCATATCTCGAGTGGTGTTTGCTCCCACTCTAAGTTCGTCTTCTTGCTACCGAGCTATGTTCGAAAAGTTAGTACGAGTAGATACTTTTTTGGTGCTTTCAAGAATAGCGCATGCGGTCGCAGAGTCAAGACTCAAACGTTCCTGGTACTTGTAGGCTAAATCCGCCTTCAGTACTGGTCGGAATTATCTGAAGGAGTCAATAACACGCGTACATTCAATAAGATCTTGACGTTGCTCGCGATCGAGTCACATATCGCGGACGTGTGCAAAACACATCAAGCCGTTCACTATCTTCCGGCCGACGCATTCCATATGTAATGTAGCGCACGCGCGCGTCTTCGTCGGCGCGGAACTGCCGGTGTCCCGCTCTCATAGCCCAGCCGAAGAGAAAGTGGCCAGCCGAAGGGGAGGTCGAGTCCCAACCTTTCGCGCCTGCAGCCTCCCCGCGCCATTCACGCCTTGAGCTCTATACGAATCGCCGGATAAACCCGAGTGCCGTCGCCGCCACCTCGCGCCATCCGCTGTCGATCGTCAGCGCGTGCCCGCGCCCT
>JAOAPT010000205.1 GCA_025463045.1 Candidatus Solibacter sp. | reverse complement strand
GACCAATCCTGGCGGGCGATGGCGCCGGCCTGCGGCTGGAACGCGGCGACGGTGCCTTCCGCCTCGGGGAAATAGAACGGCGTGTGATCGCCGGGTGCCTCGGCGAGCATGCGGATGGTCGTGCCGCCGGGCGCGATGTCCCACGGCGGCAGGAAAGTGATGCCGGCGGGAGTCAATTGGATGACCGGGACCTTGCGATCGCCGATCCACATCGTGACGTTGCCGAGGTATTGCTTGAGCGGGACGGTGGCGTTGTAGACGGCGTCGGAAAGGGCGCCTCCCGTGAGCACGGTTGTGAATCCGGCGGGCACGCTCGAGTTGAAGGGCACGAAGTACGGCGTGCGACCGATCCACTCGGTCTGCGTGCCATCGGCGGTGTTGATCTTCAGCAGGCGGTTCGTGCCGGTGACGGCGAAGGCAAAGTTGCCGTCGGCGGTGAGCGCGGCCTCGGTGATGTGGGCCGGGTCGTTCGTCAGGACGCGATCGGTGAGGGTCGTGATATCGATGACGTGGAGCTGAGCGTCGCCAATGTAGGTCAGGCGGCGCGCGTCATCGCTGATTCGGAAGCCGAAGGCAGGCTGGCCGGCGGGAACCAGGAGCGTCGAGGCGAGGGTTTTCAGATCGAGTAGGTAGATGGCTCGCTGGCGCTGGTAGACGACTTTCGATGCGGCGGCGTCGATCATCAGCGGAAGTCCGTCGGAGACGGCGAAGGGCTGCGGGTCGGCGCCGGGCTTGAGCAGATAGCCGCGGCTTCGGGTGCTGAAATCGGTGATGCCGAGAATTGCCGTGCCATCGTTGGCGACGACGCGTCCGCCGCCGAACGTGACTGATTCGGGGAACGACGGGGCAGGGACGTCGATCGGGGTTTGCACTCCGGTCTGCCGATCGAGCAAGGAGAGCGTGAAGGCGCTGCCGGGGCGTCCGGTCGCGGCGAGATATACGATGCCGTAGCGGCCATTCGCGCTGAGCCGCACATTGCCGGGTATCACATTGCCGGGTATGACGGTGTCGGAGGACGAATCGATGATCTCGGTCTCAAACCGATTCGTGGGGAACGAACATCCGGAGATGGAATTGGCGGCAAACGAGAGTGCTACGACGCCGCCCGCGGCAGTCTCGGCACTCACGTAGTCGGAGAAGCCGCCCACGGTGCAGCCCGGGGAGTTCGCGGGCGGAGCGGAGCGGTCGCGAGCGCGGAAGAGCTTGACGCCATCCTGCGTGGCGAGGTAGATCTTGCCGTTGAGGAGCGGCGGCGCACCCTTCAGGCGAAGCGTGGCGGTGAAGTAGACGGCCGAGCCATCGGGAGTGGGAGACAGTCCGGAGAACTGCGCGCACAGTGGGGACGTAAGTACAAATGCGAGTAATGCGAAGCGACCTGGCACTTACTTCAACTTAGCACCGGGACAAAGACGCGCAGACGATTGACTCTGTCAACCATTGTGGTTGACACTGTTCCAATGAACACCCTCGCCGGAGACGTCGCCGCCTTTCGCCGATTCAACCGGATGTACACGCGGTTCATCGGGACACTGCAGGAGAAACTGCTCGATACCGAGTACAGTCTGACGTAGGCGCGCGTACTGTACGAACTGGCCAACCGGGAGACGCCGAATGCGAAAGACATCGCGGAAGAGCTCGGGCTGGACCCGGGGTATTTGAGCCGGATGCTTGCAAGATTCGAGCGCGCCGGGCTGTTGAAGCGCACGGCGTCGAAGCAGGACGGCCGGTACGCCGAGCTGACGCTCACGCGCAAGGGGAAGGATGGGTTTCGCAAGCTCAACGGGCGAAGCGAGACGCAGGCGCGATCGGTGTTGAAGGCGCTGTTGCCCGGCGAGCGCGGGCAGTTGATCCGTTCGATGCGGACGATCGAGGGGATTGTCGGCAAGCGCCATGATGCGCGCCCGCCGTTCGTGTTGCGCGGACATCGTGCGGGCGATATGGGGTGGGTGGTGTGCCGCGAAGGCGCGGTCTATGCCGAGGAATACGGATGGGACGGGACGTTCGAAGCGCTGGTGGCGCGGATCGTTTCCGATTTCGTGACGAACTTCGATCCGGCGCGCGAGCGGTGCTGGATCGCCGATGCGGATGGGGAACCTGTCGGCCACATCTTCCTGGTGCGGCATCCGGAGCACGCGGACACGGCGAAACTGCGGCTGCTATTCGTCGAACCGGCCGCGCGCGGGATGGGGCTCGGCCGGGCGCTGGTTCGGGAGTGCGTCCAATTTGCGCGCACGGCGGGATACCGGCGGATCGTGCTGTGGACGCAGAGTCATCTGGTGGGGGCGCACCGGCTCTACGTGGACGCGGGCTTCCGGCTGACGGCGGAAGAGCCGCACCACAGCTTCGGCAAGGACCTGATCGGGCAGACGTGGGAACTGGAACTGGTTTGAGGATCAGGGTTCCGGCAAGGCGACCGCAGCGTCCGCGATCACGTAGCGGGCGTAGCGATAATCCCGGATGCGAGCGACGCGTCCATCGACCCAATCGATCAGGATGAAGTAGGTCGGCACTGCTGGCGCCTGCGGGTTGAAAACCAAAATGGCGGGCCGCCCTTCCACGGATCCCACTTGCAGACTCCAGTCCGAAAGTCCGCTGTAGCGATGAAAGTATCCGCCGACCTGGACGTCGCCGCGGCTCTGCACGATGCCGACAACATCCAGCCGGACATCCTGGGCCAACAACGCGCGAAGACTATCGAAATCCTGAGCAACAAAGTGTGTGACGTAGCGTTCCAGCAGAGAGATCTCGGAGGCATCGAGCGGCGGAGGCGCGGCGTCGACGGTGATCCGGCCGAGTTTGTGGAGCGCGGCGCGCCCCCGATTCAAGGCGCCCTTGACGGAGGGAACGCTGGTGTCAAGGATCTCTCCGATCTCAAGCAATGAGTGTCCCAGGACGTCCTTCAAGATGACTGCGCCGCGCTGGGCGGGGGTGAGTTTCATGAACAGGGATAGCCCGATTTTGGCCATTTCACGGGCTTCCAGCGGTTGCGAGTCGGCCGCGAGATCCGCGTGATCGTCCAGCGATTCTCCAAAACGCCGATCGTAGCGGCGCGTGTAATCGATGGCTTTATTGTGGGCGATGCGGAAGATCCAACTCCGCAGATTACTAATCTCCGACGTCTGTGGCAGCAGGTAGAACGCCTTGGCGAGCGTTTCCTGCACCACGTCCTCGCCGTCGACCACCGAGCCGGTCATGCGGGCGCAGTAGCGGTGTAGTTCGGGGCGGATCTCGCCCACCAGCTTCTCGAATTCGGCGCGCGCCGTCTTTAATGCCTGTAGCGGATTTTCCGGATCCATATGAAAGTGTCCCTACGACGATAACGAATCAGGCACTCCAAAGGATCCGGTGCGGCGATTTTTTCGGATGACCGGATCTTCGCGGCGCTCCGAATCGTCTTCGCGGTGGGAGCTACAAATGATACCGATTCTTCAACCGATCGCAGCGAGTTTTCATACGACGGATTTCACCGTTTCCTTGTGCCTGGGGGACCTGCAAGAACAGGATGCCCGAAAGCGCATTCGAGGTGATCAGGGCCCATCGATCGCCTGGGAAGTGGGGCACATGCTGGATTGCCGGTACAAGATACTGGGTCTGCTCGGCGTTGCCAGGGAGAGTCCCTACACCGCCAAGTTTTCCTCGCAGGGCGCCACGGACGGCAGCGGCTATCCGACAACGGCGGATTACCAGCGCCTGTGGCGCGAGGTATCCACGGACCTTGCGGCGGCCATGGAAGGGGCCACGCAGGAACTGCTGAACAAGCTCGTTGAGTTCGCGCCTCACGGTGGAAAGACGGCCCTGGATTCCATCCTGTTCCTGGCCTGGCATGAGGCTTATCTCGTGGGAGCGGTGGGCACGATCCGCAAGGAACTGGGTTATCCGGGGCCTGCGGAGCTGGTAATGGCGAAGTCGGCGGCGTAGATTTCGTCGAATTTGTTACGTATGTTATCGTGGCGGAATGGTGCGTCTTCACACCTCCACCGCCACGATTGTGGCATGCGGCGTACTCAGCGCGCAGGCGCTGGTGAACCCGCTGCTCCCCTCGGGGC
>JAOAPT010000394.1 GCA_025463045.1 Candidatus Solibacter sp. | reverse complement strand
TCGACGAAGCCTGAGCTCCGCTGCGGATTGGCAGGTATTACCCTGCACTGTAATCAATATATATTTTAGTATCATTTCGTTGGACAATTCCTCGCCGACTAGCGGATCGACTAGGGATGAACTACTCTGTCTTTTATGCGTTCCAGTCTTAACGAAAGTACTCAGCCCCTTCCGAATTCCTCCAAATCGGGAGCGCCGTATCTTTCGGTGGTCGCGACTGCACGCAACGATGACCATGGCGGTAATCTCCTCGGACGCATGCAGGTTTTCGTCGACGCCTGGATCAATCAGACCAATCGCCACCAACTTTCCTCGGAACTGATCATCGTGGAGTGGAATCCGCCTGAGGAGCGGCCGCGGTTGGCGGAAGCACTGCGATGGCCGCGCGATACTGGCGTGTGCACCGTGCGGATCATCGAAGTCCCGCGCGAAATCCACGCCCGCTACCGGCACGCCAAGGCGCTGCCCCTGTACCAGATGATCGCCAAGAATGCCGGCATCCGGCGGGCAAAGGGGGAATTCGTTTTAGCGACCAATATTGACATCGTGTTCTCCGACGAACTGATACGGTTTCTGGCATCCAAGCCTTTGGTCAAGGGCCGAATGTATCGCATCGACCGGCATGATGTGATGAGCGATGTGCCGGTGGACGGTACACTCGACGAACAAATCGAGTACTGTCGCACTCACGTAATCCGGCTGTGCGCGCGCGAGGGCACGTTTCGTCTCACACCCGAAGGCTTACGGCAACTCGAGGCCGAAGATATCAGCTCTCCGGATTCGGGCATTTACTTCGGCTGCGGCTGGTTTCCCCCGGAACAGTACGGCCCAGGCAAGAAGTCGCGCTGGATCGAGAAGCGTGCTGAACTCCTCATGCGGGTCCCAAAGGAAGGAGGGGTGTTGGAGTTGGAGGTTGAACCGGGGCCCGGAGTGCTCCCCGGACCGGAGCGATTGCAGGTGCTCGACCGAAACGGGGCACCAGTAGCTGATTGGACCATTGCCGGACGCACTACGCTGCGCCTGGTTGTGCCTGAGGCGGCGGACGGCGGGTTTCAGTCGTTGCAGATTCACGTTCCTGGCGGAGGACGGCCGTTACTTCACGATCCGCGGATCCTCAACTTCCGTTTTGTCCGATGCGACTGGGTCGCGCCGAAGCCGCCCGTGCAACCGGATTCGCAAGTCGCGGTCGCCCGCGCCAATCATTCGATCTTGGCGCGTCTCCTCACTGCACGCCGTGGCAAGCTCGGGCTGATGGCTTGGGCTTCCGATCTGGTGACAGCACCGAGAAAGGCCCTTCGGCTGTTAGCCAGTTGCGGCGCCGATACCTTCGGCCCAGGCGCGGAATGCTGGGGGCCTGGCTGGTACGAACCGGAGTCCTCAAGCGGAAACAAGTTCCGCTGGGTCACTGGCGAGGCGGCCCTTCTTCTTCGGTCCACCGATCCGAAATCGAGCCTGGTGATGATGGTGGAGCCAGGGCCGGGTCTCGGCTTTGCGCCATTCGTACTTCAGGTGCGGCGCGGGGACGGTGAGGTTGTGGCGCGGGTGCCGGTCGAAGGGCTAACTTATGTGGAAGTTCCGTTGTCCTTGCCCGGCGGTGTAAATGCGCTATTTCTGAAATCGGAACGCGCCGGCGAACCGCACAGTGGTGACCCGCGAATTCTCGATTTTCGCGTTTTCGGACTGGACTGCCGCGTGGTAGAAGGAGTGGGGGCGGCGGCGAGGGCAAACACAACTCGTCCATGGGCTGCTCTGGGCGCCAAGCCGGGCGCGGGGAGCCTCGATTGGTCAGCCGCTCTGGAGAAAGACGCGCGGGCGATTGACGACCTGGGAAAACCGTCGTATCTCCATCTATACGCCTGCGGAGACTTTACGCTGCTCGCCCGCGAGGATTGGCTGGATATTCGAGGGTACGCGGAGTTGGACCAGTTCTCGATGCATCTGGATTCGATATTTTGCTACACCGCGCATCATGCGGGACTGGAGGAAGAGGTCCTGTCGGAGCCGATGCGCATTTATCACATCGAGCACGGTGCCGGTTCCGGTTGGACGCCTGAAGGCGAGAGCGAAATGTACCTGCGAATCGCTCGAAAGGGCATCCAGACGGTCTCATACGATCAGTTGGTTACACTAATCACTCAGATGCGATCCACCAAAGCTCCGGTGATCTTCAACATGGAGAGTTGGGGCTTGGCCGAGTCCTCTCTGCTTGAGACTGCGCTTGAGTCCTGCGGCGCACCGGGTTTGTCCGCGATTGAATGAAATCATGTCAATACACAGGGAACAGTCTACGATCTACATCTCGGTTGTTGTTGCTGCCAGGAACGATAACCACGGCGGCAACATGCTTGGCAGAATGCAGGCATTTGTCGATTCCTGGATCGATCAGGCTGAGCAGTTTGGCATCCCGTCGGAAATTATCGTAGTCGAGTGGAACCCACCCGCGGGGCGTCCCAGGCTGGCCACAGAGTTGCGCTGGCCGCAGGCGTCCAGCCTGTGTGAAGTCCGCTTTGTGGAAGTGCCGCCTGAAATCCACCGGCAATTTCCAAACGCGTCGGCAATCCCCTTGCACCAGATGATCGCGAAAAATGTTGGTATCCGGCGGGCGCGCGGACAGTTTATCCTTGCCACCAACATCGACATCCTCTTCTCGACGGAGTTGATGAGATTTCTCAGTACACGCAGCTTGGAGCGCGGCGCCATGTACCGGATGGATCGGTATGACGTGGCGAGCGAGATTCCGGCAAACGGAAGCCTCCTCGAGATTCAGTCCTTCTGCGACAGCAACATGCTCCGGGTCTTCGCGCGTGAGGGCACGTTTGACGTCGAGCCCGATGGGCGCCGCAAAGCCGGTGAAAATGACATCGTGTCTCCGCAAGACGGCATCAGGCTGGACGACGGATGGTTCATGGTCGAGGTCGAAGACGGGAAACCGTTCCGGTGGGTTGAAACCTCTGCGGTTATGCGGATCGAACGGCCGGAATGGGCGCCGCCGGAGATGCTCCTGGACGTGGAAACGGGCCCGAGTGCGGGCAATCCACTGCCGATCGACTTCCTGGATGCGCAGGGGAAGGTGTTGGCGTCGGCAACAGTTGATGGCCGTTGTTCGGTGAAGCTCTCCTTACCAGCGGACTTGCGCGAGACCGAGATTCGCCTGCTGGTTCGCGGAGGGCGCATGGCGCTCGCGAGGGATCCCCGGTTCCTCAGTTTACGTGCGTATGGTGTGAGCTGGTGCCCGGAACCGCCAGCCCCGGAAGACCTTTCTCTCGAAATGCTGGACGTTCAACTCGAGCCCAGGGGAGCAGGCGAGTACACTTTGTCCGTCAGGTTCAAGGCGCGCGTGCAGCCAGCGGCTGGCGCGCCGCGGAAAATGGCCTCAACAGTTACCACGGGATCGCCTTCATGGAGCATCAAGGTGACGCAATTGCAGGGGGCTCGAGACTGGACTTGTCGCTACGAATCCCCGAGCCCCGACGCTGCCATCTTGACGAGCGCTGCATACCTTCACACCAACGCCTGCGGCGACTTTACGTTACTCTCGCGCGAAGACTGGCACGCTCTGCGGGCTTATCCGGAATTTCCGATCTGGCCCATGCACATCGACTCATTGATCTGTTATTCCGCACATCACGCGGGCATCCGGGAGGTGATCCTGGGCTCGCCGATGCGGATCTTCCACATTCAGCACTTCTCAGGCGCTGGTTGGACCCCGGAGGGCGAGGCGGAGCGAACCGCCCGAATTGAAGCCAAGCGCGTTGGGGTGATCGATTATGCCACTTTTCTGAACTGGGTCGATCTGATGCGTCGTTTCAGGGCGCCGATGATCTTCAATCGCAGCGACTGGGGACTGGGTAACGCGGAGCTCACAGTAAGCAGGCCATATCCAAACTGGAACCTGCTTTCGTATCGAACGGGAAGCGCGGGGTAATGTCCTTCCTCAG
>JAOAPT010000127.1 GCA_025463045.1 Candidatus Solibacter sp. | reverse complement strand
GACCAGGATGGCTTCGATGAAGTCATTCAACACATCTTTCGGCGAAATCGAAAGCTGCCGAGGCTGTTCATTGTGGTCTCCGAGGACTGGCCGAAGTACCTCAAACAGAAGCCGAATGGCTACATGGTCTGGAAGGAGCTCTACTTTCCGGGCCGCTGGTATCCTTCCACTGGAGAATATCGTCCCGGACGCTTCATAGTGCTCGATGAACAGCGCCGCGGACACATGGTGCGCAAGAACGATCCTGTCCTCGTGGATGGTGTGGATATCGTGCAGAAGGCACCCGATGCGCCGCCGGTTTCGACATTGTGGAGCACCCTCGATCCCTCGCCGCTATACGCGAAATTGCTGCCGCGATAGTCAGCGCTTCCAGACGGGTTTGTCGACGAGGACGTGCTTCGCGAGCGCCGCGAAGCTGAATTCCGTCGCAACGCGATGTTGCAGATAGCGCGACACGTCGCGGCGCTTTCGCGGATCCGTCAGATATTCGTCGACCAGCGTATTGAGGTGGTCGACGCTGCGGTACATCACCTGATTGGCGACGTCGCCCATCGTCTTCAGAAAGTCGTCTTTGTAATCGAAGAGGACGAGGCCTCCGCAAGCGAAACAGCCCATCACCTTCGGTGAGATGCCGGTGTTGTACCCGAGGTTGATGACGTCCACCATCACGTCGCTATTCATGAAGAGCAGCGGCAGTTCCGTGAAGTAGTCGAGACACTTGCGGAACTGAATGCGGTATTGGCTGCGCAAGGTGTCGACGCTCTTCGGTTCGACGAAGTTGCCGTAGAACTCGTACTCGCGCTTCAGGCCGGTGAGCACGGAGAGGCGGACATCGGTGTTGCCGACCATCTCGATTTCCTCGTGCATGAAATTCCAGAAGAAAGTCGAATCGGCATCGAGCCGGAGCTCCTTGCGGGTGGGCTTATCGAGCGCGCTGATCTCGCCCATGATGAGGTCCCACAGGCACTCGGTGAGGCGGCTTTTCTTGGCCGCGAGGACGCGCGATTCGATGCCGGCGAGCAGCGGCAGATTGCGGAACGGCAGATCCTTGGCGGCCTGCAGGTACACATTCCCGGCGAACGCGACGCGCGTGCGGAAGGCGTTGCTGAGCGGCGTTCGATAGCCGTAGCGGACGAAGTTGGGGTACGCCGGCTGCAGGAAGAATTCGACCTTGCTCGCCTGCATCACGCCGAGTTGGTCTAGCGCCGCGATGTGGCCGCGGTCGGGCGAGTAGTGGAAAAAAAGCGCGTGATTCAGCTCCTGCCGCAGGCGCCGGATTGCATCGCCGCCGGATTCCGCGGGTGTCATCGGCAAATGGTTGAGAATCTGCCGCGGCAACTGCAGCAGGCCATGATCCCAGAGCATGACGGTTGGGATTTGCAGAATATCGCGGAGAACATTTTTGCCATCGCGCGTGACGCACAGAAGTGCGTACAAGGCGTTGGGCAGCGGGAGCGCGACGTCCGGACGGAAGGCTTTCAGTGCTTCGATCGCGCCCGCTATGTAGTTGGCGTTGCCACTATGAAATCCGGCGACATCGAGATCGAAGACTTCGGCGCCGAGCGTGCGCAGCTCTTCCGACATCTCGACTGCGAAGTTGTAGTCGACGCCGCCGAACCACGGGTGCGGCGGCAGCGTGATCACGATGCGCAATCCGCTGAGCGGGCCGGGCATTAGCGGTACCTCTGCAGGAGCACGCGCGCGACGTGAACCGCGAAGCGCGGCAGGCCCAGAATGCGCTTTAGAGTGCGGTAGCGAGTGTGCTTTTCGAAGTCGGGAATCTCGATCTCCTTCTTGCCGATGACTGCGCGCGCGAGACGGAAGCCGAGCGGGTTCGGGTCCTGGCCCCAACCGACCGAGAGAGGCGATCGCGGATCGCTGACTTCGAAGGTCAATGTAAGCGTCGACGCGGCCGCCACGGCTTCCGCGGGCAGAGTGAAGCTTCGCGTGTGCGGCTTGCGATTGTCGAGCGTCCACTCCGCGACCGTGTGCCCGTTGGCCTTGACGACAACCGGAAGTTTGGCGGCGCTGCCGTGCACCATGCAATCGGAAATCACCACCGCCATCGGAACGCTCTCGGTGAGCGGCCGATCGAACGGCACGAGAATTTCAGCGCGCTTACCGATGGTCCAGAAGCCCCACGCATCGGGCACCGCCCATTCAACGCCCAGCGAATCGCCAACGAAGGCGACGGCCTCGCCGCCGGCGGTAAAGTCCATCACGCCGCCCAGATGGTATTGCAGGACGGGCGCGAGGCGTACCTTATTGAGGCGAATGCCGCGCGGGCGCTTGTCCCAGGTGGACCAGCCGAGCGCAAATGAAGTCCGCGGATTCTTGACGTGGAGCGCGACGCGGATCGGGTCGAGGCTGCGGAAGCACTCTGGGGGTAGCACGACGGTGCGATCGTGAGTATTGCGCGTAGGCCAGTTGGTCCACACCGCGACCTGCTGCCCGTTGACCGTGACCTTCGCCTCCATATCGGGATGGTCGGGATCGATCACGGCGTCGTTGATCGTGAACGTGATGGCGACCGGAACGGCGGTGGTTTCGCGCGGCCAAATGATGATACCTGCTTCGGGTCCGATGGTCCACGCGCCGAGTTCGTCGGGCTGCGTCCAGCATTCATCGGCGTGATCGATGCCGCGCGCGTGCTCGGTGAAATCGAGCGTCTCGCCGAGCGAGTAGCGCCAGGGATCCTTATTCGTGAAGGTCACCTGCTGTACTTTGACGCCGAGTTCGCGCGGATCGTGCCCGATGGTCTTTTGTCCGAGCGCGTCCGCTACGCGCTGCGCGGATTGCGGATTCTCCACGTGAAGCTCGATGCGGCAGACCGACTTGCCGGCGATCAAGCGCGCAGGCAGCAGGATCTTGCAGACGGTGATGCCGTACCGGGTGAAGAGTGTCCACCGCGCGAGCGTCTCGCCTTCGAATGACGCACGCACGCGGATCGGTTCGTCCTCCGGTCCGATGAACGCCTCGTTGACGCGAATGAAGGCGATCAGGTCATCGTCGGCGCGTTCGGGCGGGGCGAAGAGGATGGCGGCGGAGTGGCCTTCAATCCACGTGCCGGAGAAATCCATGGCGCCCCAATTGCCATCCTTGTAGCGGCTCGATTGTCCGACGGAAGTGAAATCGATCGCCTCGCGGAGCGTGACGCGCGGGACGGTGTTCTCCCACGTGCCGTAGCCGAAGAAGGAGCGCATGTCGTCTTCGACGTACTTCCAGGTGTGGCCGCGATAGAGGCGCTCGTCTCCGATCCGCGGGCGGCCCTTGCGGACGTGCGTCGCGTACGGCGTTTCGGAGAGCAGCAGGAACTGTCCGGCGAATTGCCGGAAGATGTGGTGATTGGCGTTGATCACCAGAAAATCGGGGACGTGTGCGCGGTGCGAATCGGCGAGCAGCGCGCAGGCTTCGAGCGACTTCGCGACGTCTCCGAGACGATAGCGCAGGTCGCGCGGCCAGTCGGTCACGCGCGCGACGTTGTCGAGTTTCAACGCGTCAGGGTCGAGGCCGAAATCGAAGATCAGCAGATCGTAGTCGGCGAGCAGGAGTTCCGGTGCGGGCGTCACACCGGCATTGAACAAAGGGTGAGTGAAGCCGAGTTCGTCGATGCAGCGGTCCGCGAGCGAGAACATGCGCGGATTGCTGCCGATGTAGGCGAAGCGCGCGCTACGCGGGTACGTCGTCAGATTGCCCGCGAGGTGCGGCAGGACATGCGCCGCATGATAGGCGACGAAGTTGCGGAGGTCGTTCGAATCGGCGAGGTAATCATCCTGCTGCGGCGCGCCGAGCGCGGTCTCTAGCGCCGCGGTGAAGCGCGCCTGCGGATCGCTGCTGAAGTCCAGTTCTTCGACCGGCTCCCCGGGCGCCCCCCAGGTATCACCCTGATGATGCGCGATGGGGTCTTCGAGTCCAAAAACAAATTCGTTGAGATTGTTCTCAAGCTTGATATCCAGGCGATGGGCCAGGGTGGCAACGCGCGTGTGATCGCAGTGATAGCCCTTCACCCGGTGTGCAAGGCTTTCCGTGCGCTTGCCGTAGAAGAGGTAGAAGCGCTTGCACATGTTGGAATCGGCGTGCCAGCCGTGAATCATGCGCTCGTCGAAACCGTGAATGCCGTACAGTGCCTGACGGGGGACGAGCTGGAAATCGCCGGGCTGGTCGAACCGCATGTAAGGAAAAGCGAGCGTGATTTCCTCCAGGTGCAGCTTGCGGCCGAGATCCTCGCACGCCTGCATGACGGCCTGCGGATCGGTGCGCGGGAAGGCTTCCCAGAGCGGCTCGGGCAGTTCGTACCGCGGCAAGATGTAGAGGCCGTCGGCGAGATCCTGCACGGCGGCCGACAGGCTCGGAAAGCCCGCACGCGGCAGGAAGACCATGTCCGTATTAGTCAGCAGGACCCAGCGATTCCGGGGATTTGCGCGGCGGATCGCGATGTTGCGCGAATGCGGTTCGAGCGCTGCGAGATGGGTGTGTCCCACCAGGCGCGCGTGAAGTTCGGGGCGCACGCGAAAAACGCGCAGGCGCGCTTTGGCGGCGGACGTCAGAGTATCGTAAATGGCCTCGATGAAAGTCGGGAGATCGTTGGGGGTGTTGTAGTCGACGAAGAGGATTTCGTCATCGGGATCGGTCAGGACTTCGGCGATGCAATTCAAACTAATCGCGGCGCGTTTGTGTAAGTTGTAGCCGTGCGAGTCGTTTCGCCCGTAGAGAATAACCGAGATCATGGAAAGGTTTGGGGGACCAGACCAAAGAGTATAGCGAACTGCGGCGCGAAGGCATCGCTCAGCGGGAGGCGGGAATCCCGGTTTATAATAAGAGATTCAACCACTTTTGGAGTTTTGACGTAACCATGAAGACCTCCACCTCCTTTCCCGAGACTCCGATCACTGCGGTCCGGGATTACTGGAATGCGCGACCGTGTAACATCAGGCATTCGACCAAGCCGGTCGGCACCCGCGAGTACTTTGACGAAGTCGAGGCGCGCAAGTACATGGTGGAATCTCATATTCCACGCTTCGCCGATTTCGAGAAGTGGCGGGGCAAAAAAGTCCTCGAGATCGGCTGCGGAATCGGCACCGACACGATCAACTTCGCGCGCGCCGGGGCGCTGGTCACTGCTGTCGATCTGACGGAAAAATCGCTCGAAGTGGCTCGGCAGCGAGCCAAGGTATTCGGGTTCGAGGACAAGATCCGATTCTTCCAGGCGAATGCCGAGAAACTGAGCGAGACGGTGCCGGTGGAGCACTACGACTTGGTCTACTCCTTCGGCGTGATTCACCATACGCCGCATCCGGAGAACGTGCTGGACGAAGTGCGCAAGTACGTGTCGCCGGAGAGCACCGTGAAGATCATGGTGTATAACCGGTGGTCGTGGAAGGTTCTGTGGATCCTGTTCGGCTATGGCAAGGGGCAGGTCTGGAAGATGAACCGGTTGATCGCCGAGTACTCCGAGGCGCAGACCGGGTGCCCGGTGACGTACAGTTATTCGCGGACGGCCGGCAGCAAACTGCTGGAAGACCACGGATACCGGGTCACTGACGTGATGGTGGACCACATCTTCGCGTACGAGATTTCGGAATACGTGCAGTACCGCTACAAGATGGTGTGGTATTTCCGCTGGATGCCGAAGTTTTTGTTCCGCGCCCTGGAGCGCCTTTTCGGTTGGCATCTTTGCCTGACGGCGAAGCCCCGGTGAGCCGGATCATGAAATTGAAATAATGCCCAGCGCGATGGAACCGTACCTTTCGCTGGTCGTCACCGCGCGCAATGACGATCACGGCGGCAACCTTCTGGGCCGCATGCAGGCCTTCGTCAGCGGCTGGATTGCGCAGGCCCGCCGCTACCAGATTCCCTCGGAACTGATCATCGTGGAGTGGAATCCGCCGGAGGGACGCCCGGGGCTGATCGACGCGCTGCAATGGCCGGACGATCTAGGCCCCACGGTGGTGCGATTCGTCGAAGTTCCGAACGACGTCCACGCGCGCTACGACCATGGCAAGGCGCTCCCGCTGTATCAGATGATCGCGAAGAACGTCGGCATACGCCGGGCGCGCGGACGCTTCGTGCTGGCGACGAATATCGACATCCTGATTTCGAGCGAGCTCGCGGAATTCCTCGGCAAACAGCAACTCGACGGCGACCGGATGTACCGCATCGATCGGCACGACGCGATGAACGAGGTCCCCATCGAGCGGCCGATCGAGGAGCAGCTCGAGTACTGCCGCACGCACCTGATTCGCGTGAACTCGCGCGAGGGCACGTTCAATGTATCGCGCGATGGGCGTCCGACGCTCAGTCCGAACGATGTGGCGACGGGGGAATCGGGACTGCTGTTCGGATCGGGATGGTTCGCGGTCGAGAGCCACGTGAAGGGCGAGAATTTCCGTTGGGCGTCGGAGAGCGCGGAAGTACTGCTGCCGGCGGCGCGCGGCGATGCCGGATCGTCGCTGATGATTCATCTCGAGCCGGGGCCGGCAACGGGCGGGCTGCCGCTCGAACTCGTGGTGGAGGTGGAGGGAGAGCCGCTCGCGAGGCTGGAGATCGATCGACGAAGTTGGATTCGCCTGCCGCTCGCGGCGCCGCTACCGGAGAAGCTGATGCTCCGCGCCAAGACGCAGGGTGCCATGGCCGAGCTCGATCTGCGGCCGCTGTGCTTCCGGGTATTCCGCATGGATTGGGAGCAGCGGCTGCCCAAAGGGATCGCGGCGAATTCGCTGCAGCCTTCGGTGCGCCCGGAGGGGATCGGCAGCAAGCTGATCAGCGCATGGAACGCGCTTCAGCATGTGATCAACAAGCTGGCGCACGGCGGATCTCTGGTGCCGTTGACGGTGCCGGTTTCACCGCGGCTGCGTCGCACGTTGAAGGCATATCTGGAGTGGGGCGGCGTCGTGGGTCTGGTGGTGAATGCGATCCCGCGACTCACACGAAAGCTTTCGCGGCACGTGGTGACGCTGCCGGGAACCGAGATCTGTCCCGCCGGGCACGGACTGATGCCGGCGAACGGCTGGCGCAAGCTGAACGACTATCGCGGAGAAGGTTTCCGCGACGCGGCGAGCGGCGCGGAGATCATTGCGGCTCCCGTTGACGCCACGATGACGACACTGGCGCTGCAGGTGGAGCCCGTGAAAGCGATGGGGGCGAAATCGTTCGAGGTCGCGCTGCTGGATGAAGAGGGACACACGATCGGGCAGCAGACGGTCAACGGGCTCTCGTACCTGAAGTTTCCGGTGAAGCGGATTGCAGGGCAGAGCGCGGTGCTGCGCCTGACTTTCCCGGACACGAGCGCGGAGGGATTCGGCCTGCGCGTGTTCTGGTGCGGGTGGACGGCCGAAGGCAAGACGAAGAAGGTGGCGGAAGGGCTTTCGCTGCCTTGGGGTGCGGGATGGAAGCGCGACCCGGTGCGCGGCACGATGGCATCGTGGGGCACGGCGGAGTTGATTCTACGCGCCTCCCCGCGGCCGCTCTTCCTCGATCTCGAGTCGGACTCTCCGGCGCAAATGGAGATCCACGATGCGGCGGGAAGAGTACTCGCGTCGTTCACGGCGGGGAAGCGGACCGTACACAAACTGGAGTTCGCAATCGAGGGCGGCGGGCTGCGCGTCCTGCGGGTTACCGGCTCGGTTCCGTTCCGTGCGTACGGGGTGGATTGGGAAGGCGCGCTGGAAGCGGTGGCGGCGGTTCAGGATCAGCCATCGCCGGGGTTCCTGCACACTAATGGCTGCGGGGATTTCACGCTGCTTTCACGCGAGCGGTGGTTCGACCTGCGGGCGTACCCGGAGATCGACGTGTTCTCGATGAATTTGGATTCGATGTTCTGCTTCGCGGCGCATTACGGCGGCGCGCGGGAAATGGTTCTCGCCGACCCGATGCGGATTTATCACATCGAGCACGGCACGGGAAGCGGCTGGACGCCGGAGGGGCAGGTGAAGCTCTTCGAGCGGATCGCGGCGAAGGGAATTCCGTGCGTGGAGAATGACGAGGTGCTGGCGTGGGCGAAGCAGATGCGCCGCTTGAAATCGCCGCTGATCTTCAATCACGAGGACTGGGGTATGCGCGACCTGAAGCTCCGGCAGATCGCGCTGCGCGGGCGCTGGCGGGAAACCGGACCGCAGAGCGAGTAGCCCACCTTTCGTTAAACACCGTGCCGCTCCAGTGTCCTGCCGCACTATTGACCCTGACGTGCTCCACGGTAGGCGAATGGAGGCGCGATGGCCGCGGCAACGGTATGGAAAGGGTTTATCAGTTTTGGCATGGTGTCGTTTCCGGTGCGGCTCTTTTCAGCCGCGCGCGCGGAAACTTTGCACTTCCATATGCTCCACAAGGAAGATCTCTCACGCGTCAAAGAGGTCTGGTACTGCGCTGAAGAGGATCGGCCGATCGATCGCGCGGAGATCGTAAAGGGCTACGAGATCAAGAAAGGCGAGTATGTGGTGGTGACGGACGAAGAGCTGAAAAAGATCGCGCCGCCGACCGCGACGACGATGGACATCCTGCAGTTCGTGGACAGCGATGCGGTTGATCCGATCTACTTCGAGACGTCCTATTATGTTGCGCCGGAAGACAAGACGGCCAAGGCGTATGTGCTTTTTCTGGCGGCCTTAACGGATACCAAACAGAGCGCTATTGCGAAACTTGCAATGCATAACCGGGAACACATCGTTCTCATCCGGCCATCCGGCGGCGGGCTGGTACTGCATACACTTTTCTATCCCGATGAACTGCACAATGCGCATAAGGGCGCACCCGCGACAGCGAAGTACAGCGCCAAGGAATTTGAGATGGCCCGGAGCCTGATCGGGCATCTGGCCGCACCGTTCAAACCGAAGGAGTTCACGGATACGTATCGCGAGAACGTCGAGCGCCTGATTCAGCAGAAACGCAAGGGCCAAAAGATTACGATTGTGCGTCAGCCACGAAAGGCGCCGGCAATGGATCTGATGCAAGCGCTGAAGAAGAGCTTGAGCGCGCATCGTCCCACCTCAAAGCCCGCCCGCGCGAAGAAGACGGCGAGACCGCGCAAGGCTGCTTAAACAGAACTTGCGGAGTAGGCAGTCAGGACTTCTTCAGCCGTACCGACCATCATGGCTTTACCGTGGTGGAGCCAAACGGCCTGATCGCAGAGGTCGCGCACCAACTGCGGAGAGTGCGAGACGAACAGGAGCGTCTTGCCGGCGCGCTTGAACCCGAAGATCTTCTCGAAGCACTTCGCCTGGAAGGCCTGATCGCCGACAGCGAGCACTTCATCGATGATCAGAATGTCGGGATTGACGTTGACCGCGACGGAGAAGGCCAGGCGCATGATCATGCCGCTGGAGTAGGTGCGGATCGGCTCTTCGATGAAATCGCCGATTCCGGAAAATTCCACAATGGATTCGAAGCTCTCCTCGGTTCGCTTCCGGCTGAGGCCCAACATGGAAGCATTCAACGCGACATTTTCCCGGCCCGTGAGATCGGGATGAAAGCCCGAGCCGAGCTCGAGCAAAGCGGCCACCTTGCCATCCACCGTGACGCGGCCTTCGTTGGGGCGTGACAGGCCGGCGACCAGGCTGAGCAGCGTGCTCTTCCCTGCACCATTGCCGCCGATGATGGCCATGCTATGACCGGGCTCCACGCGGAACGAGACGTCCTTCAGCGCGTAGAAGACCTCCCGCTCGCGGCGCTGCAGGCGTTCGCGGACGTGAGCGCCCAGCAGCTTGGCCCCGCCTGTATGGCTAAACGTTTTTGAGACGTGCTCGAATTCGATCATGACCGTGGGCTAGAGGTAATCGTAGAATCCCCGCTTCATTCTTCGGAAGACTACGAAGCCGATGAACATCATCAGCAGGGAACTGGTGCAGAGCTTGATCAGGAGCGTGCCCGGAGGTGGTGTGCCTTCGAGCAGAATGTTGCGCAGTGCCAGCACAAGCGCGGCAACGGGATTGAGTTGATAGATCTCGCGGTATTCCTGCGGAACCTGGTTGAACGAGTAGAAGATCGGCACAATCCAGAAGAGCAGCGTATTGGCCGATTCGACGATGTAGCGCGTGTCACGGATATACACGTTGATGGCGGCCGAGATCAGGGCGAGACCGCAAACGAAGAGAATCTCCATCACCCATACCACGGGCAGCCACAGCCAGTACCGATTGACGCCGCAGCCGTACGCGAGCGCGAAGGTGAGGAGCAACCCGATCTGGATCAGCAAATGAATCGAATTTCCCAGAATGGTGGCGATGGGCACAATCTCACGAGGCACGGGAACGCGCTTGATCAGCGGGGCATTTTCGAGTAGTGACGAAGTGCCGCTACTCCACGCGAGGGAGAAGAAATTGAACGGGACCAGGCCGCAGAGAACGAAGACCGGGAAACGCGGGTCCGGGTTGCCGAAGATCTTGGTGAAAACGAAGGTCAACGCGACCATCGTCACCATGGGGTTCAGCAGGGACCAGAAGATCCCTAAAGACATGTTCCGATAGCGAACCTTAAAATCCTTCTTGACCAGATTGGACAAGAGGAAGCCGTAATCACCGTTCCACATGAAAGAATAGCCGCGCCCTTCTGCTCCGGCCCGAATGGGGCAAAGTGGCACAAGAAGGAAACCACCCGAAGGAAGAGCTATTATAGCGAATTGCTGCGCGCCACCCGCGTCCTTGATCGCTTCCGCGTCGCATGACTATGCTGTCGTCGTCTGACCAGGAATTCATGCCGGACGCCAACTCCCAGGATCTTCAGGCTGAGCTCGCACTCTTACGCGAGCAGGTGAAGTCGCAGCTCGAAGCGCACCGTCTGGAAGTGGCGGCTGCGATCGAGAGGCTGTCCGGCGCGCGCGAGACGCCGCACACACCCGGCGAACTGAGTGCGCTGCGGGAGCGCGTGGTGGAGTGGGAGCGGCGCGAGACGGAATTGAGCGAGCAAATCGCGGCGCGGAATATCGAGTACCAGGCGCTGCGCGCGCGGACGGAGCTCGACCGCTACCGCCTCGAACTGCAGCTCACCGATTTGGAAAAGCAACTCGCACTACGCGACGCGGAGATTGGCAAATTGAAGTCGCTCCTCGACGCGTTGATGGCCGAACATGCGGAATGCTGCCGCAAGGCGATGACACCTCCGCGAGCGTCGACGCATGATGACGAGCACGTTCAGCGATTGAAGAGTGAACTAGCGGCGTCGCGGCTCGAGGCAGCCCAACTGCGCGATTCGATTGCGAACAGCGTGGCATTGAAGGTCGCGCGCTCGTTCGGGTGGTTCGTGAGCCCGGTTCGATCGTTGTTCTCAAAACGTCCCGGAGCAGGCTCGTGACTCCGCCGCGGGTCTACGGCTTAGCGAAAGCCTGCGACGGAATCGTTGTACTGCTCGCGCCAACGAACCAGACAGCGTTGGCCGCGGCCGCGGGCGCTGCCGCGAATCCCGCGAGCATCGGCTCTCCGCGGGTGTACGTGGTCGATGCCAGCAGGGAACGTCTCGCCGCGATCTTTCGGGAACTCGCGACAGAAGATCTGGCGGGCGAGGTCACGGTATATCACGGCTCCGCGACGCACTTCTTTCGCGATCTTCCCCTGGCGCCGGCGCTGGTCCTCGTCGACGATCTGCCGGAGAGCGGCGCGACGCTTGACGCCAAGCGCCGGGGGTTCGTGCCTCGTGTGGAATCGCGTCTCATTTTGCAGGGCAGGCTGCACGAGCGCTATTTCCTGGAGCCGCAGCCCGCGGTGGCGAACAGGTACACCAGCGTGTCAGATGTGACGGTGGACATCCGGCGCGAGTACGCGGAAGGTGTGCGCGGCGCGAGCGGTTGTGGCCCGTGGCCCTACGCCGCTCCAGATCATACGGAGTTGCCGCGAACTCTGCCGAGCGGCAAGCCTTGGCCAAAGATTTCAATCGTCACGCCCTCATTCAACCAGGGCGCCTACATCGAAGAGACACTGCTTTCGGTGCTTCACCAGAATTATCCGAACGCGGAGCACATCGTGGTGGACGGCGGTTCGAGCGATGGCACGCTCGCGATCCTGGAGCGCTATCGCGATCGCCTGGCATACGTCGTCAGCGAGCCCGACAACGGGCAGAGTCACGCGATCAACAAAGGGATGGCGCGCACGACGGGCGAGATCCTGACGTGGCTGAATAGCGACGACATGTTGGCCCCCGGTGCGCTCGCCGCGGTGGCGATGGCGTTCGACACGAATAACGCGGACATGATCGCGGGGATCTGCCGCCTCTATCGCAATGGAAAGCTGGAAGCGCAGCACATCACTTCGTGTGCGGACGGCCCGCTGCCGCTCGAGGATCTGCTCGATCTCGATCACGGCTGGAATGCGGGCCAGTTCTTTTATCAACCGGAGGTGATGTTCACACGCGAGCTTTGGCTGCGCGCCGGCGGGTATGTGAACGACTGGCTGCATTACAGCATGGATTACGAGATGTGGCTGCGCTTCGCGGAAGCGGGTGCGCGGCTGCACGTGATCGGGCGTCCGGTCGCATGGTTCCGGTTGCACGACCAGCAGAAGACGCACATCACTGCGCGCTTTCAGGCGGAGCTCGTGGTCTGCCGGCGGGACTTCCTCATGCAGCGCGAGCGCGAGCATGTGCCCGTGCCGCCGGCCGGCGAATTGCGGCAGAGGCTGAAGGTCACCATGCTCAATGACATCGGTCCTTTCTATGGCGCGGGCATTGCGCATGTGCGGATGGCGCGCTCGCTGGCGTGGGCCGGGCATGAAGTGTCGCTGGTATCGATTCTGGATCGCTCGCTGATCGGGCTCGAATCGCCGAACTACCGCACGCAAGAAGTTCTCGATCGCGTAGTCGACTCGAAACCGGACCTGGTAATCGTGGGAAATCTGCACGCGGCGAACGCGGATCCCCTCCTGCTGAAACTGCTCGCCGAACGCTTCCCGACGGCGGTGGTGATGCACGATTTCTGGGCGTTGACAGGCCGCTGCGCGTATCCCGGCAGTTGCGAAAAACTTTTCACCGGCTGCGATGACACCTGCCCGACAGCGGCGGACTATCCCGCACTGCCGCCGGACAAAATTGCCGACGCCTGGTGGAAGAAGCGCTTCGCGTTTGGCGAGGCGGACGGGCCGGCGATTCTGGCGAGCACACCTTCCGTGGCGGAACTCGCGCGAACGATCTTCGCTGCCGAGCGGCACAACCATACGCGCGTGCCGCCGATCGGCACCTTTCAACTGAGCTTTCCGCTGGACGTCTTCCGGCCGCGCGACAAGCGGATGTGCCGCGAAGTATTCGACCTGCCAACCGACCGCTTCATCATCCTTGTCGGGGGTGCAATTGATGATCCACGGAAAGGAGGGATGGCGTTCTTGAACGCACTTGCCGCCCTGAATCTGCCGGACGTCCTGGTGATCACGCTGAGCAGGAAAGATCCAAGCCTGACATTCCCGCTGGAGGTCCGGCAACTCGGGCAAATCAACGACCAGCGGCGCGTGGCGATGGTCAACGCCGCGGCCGACCTGGTGGTAGCTCCAAGCACTGAAGAGACATTCGGCCAGATCTTCGTGGAGTCCGCCGCGTGCGGAACGCCGGTGCTCGGATATCCGGTTGCCGGACTGCGCGGGGCCATACGCGACGAGGTGACGGGACAGGTGGCGGTAGACAACAATCCGGCGAGCCTGGCGGCGGCGGTTCAATCTCTGTACATGCGCCCGCAGGCCCGCCGCGATCTCGCGCGTTGGGGACGGCTGTTCGTGGAAAACGAGTGGTCCGAATTCTCCGCGTCCCGACGCCTGATTCTCGCGCTCCAATCGATCGGCTTCGAAGGGCGGCTCAGACTGGCGCGCAATATCCGGTTCGCGCCCGACGCGTCGGCGCTCCCGCCGTTTCAGATCGTCGCACAACCAGGCGAACGCTGGAGACCTTATCACGGCTTTTCGGGGATGGAGTTCGCCGTCCCCCAGCACGCGCTCAAAGCGTACCGGTGGTTGTATGGGCCGAGCGCGATCGCGGAAGTATTCGCAGAGGAGGCCGGCCTGCATCGCTTCCTGATGGCGTATCGAAATACGCAAGATGGACAGCGGCTCCGGTTGAGTTGCAACGGAGCGGAGTACGGCACGTTCGAGTTGTCCAATACCGGATTCAGCGCCGGCCGCCTGTTCATCGCCAACCTGTCGCTCGAGAAAGGCAGCAATCTGGTGCACATGGAATTCTCGGAGTGGGAGCGGCATCGTGAGGATCTCCGGCCGCTCGCACTGATCGTGACGGACATCCTGGTGGAACCGGTGGCGACGTGCGATCAGTTGGCCCGCCAGACGTCCGCCGCGGAGATGCTCGCGACGGCGTGGGGAGGAGGCCAGGCGTGAAGGGTGCTATCAGAAGGCTCGTCCACCAGCACTCATGGAACTTTCTTTCGTCGTAGGCGCCCTTCACGGGGTGCTTCTCATGGGGCTCACCTGGCATTCGGCCGCGCGCCTGTTTGCGGGCGTGCTGCGGCGGATGTGCGCGGTTTTCCTGATGCTCTGGTGCAACCTCGCGTACACCGCGCTCGTGTTGGCGTCCTTTTCGCTACTGAATAATCGGACGTTGTACGTGGGAATCTCACTTGCGAGCGCGGCGGCACTGGAAGCACTGCTACTTTTTCGCGGTGTGCGCCCAGTGCCGGAGAAGACCGCGCCGGCGGACTTCGCGCCAGGGCGATTCGATCGGGTGGTGACTGTGGTGCTCGGCGTCTCGCTTGCGTTGGCCGCGATCGGGTCGGCGCCGATCTGCTACTTTTACGTTCCCAACAACTGGGACTCGTTGACCTATCGCTTCAGCCGCGCATTCTTCTACTTGGGACGCCGAGATCTCCTCCACTTCGGAAATCCGCTCGACCCGCGCCTGTTGTACTATCCCTTCAACGGCACGCTCTTCTACTTATTCTTGGCGATCCACCGGTTTGCCGCGGGATGGATGTACATGGTCACATGCCTGGCGTGGGTTTTCGCCGGATTGGGTTCGTTTTTTGTGGCACGCGGCTTGGGAGCATCGCGCAGCGGAAGCTTCGTGGCGGCGTGGATCTGCCTGCTTTCGCCGAGCGTCCTTGCACAAGCAGCGTCGACCAACGACGAGGTGCTGGCCGCAGTCCCGCTCTTGCTCGCGCTTGGGTTTGCGCTGGAATGGTTCGCCCACGGCCGCGTGCGCTACGCGATACTCGCGGGAGTTGGGCTTGGGTCAGGCTTCGGCTCAAAACTGCATTGGGCCTTCTACGCGCTGTTTGCGGCGGGCGCAGCGGCGGTGATCGCGATCCGCGCGGTCCGGAGCGCCGCTCTCTGGCGTCTTCCTGGTGGCGAGCTATCTCTCATTTGGGCGCACCAAGGATGAGGCGTTCAACAATGCCGGCATCGAATATCGATACGAACTCCAGTCCAGCACAATGGCCGCAAGTCGGACGCACGAATGGTCGCGGCCCGGCGATGCCGATGCGGGCATTCCACCCTCCAGCGGCGAAGCCTATGACACCATGGTGATCGAGACGCGCAACGCCGGGCATCCCGAACAGATTGTTCGCACCGTGCGGCGGTTAAACGCCGGAGCGTTCGATATTGCCAAAGACGAAAGCGACAGCTCCATAAGAGGCCACCGATGACACCCGACATAACCGTATTCCTGATCGTCACTCCTGCGTTTCGTTCCGCCGCGCTGATCGATGAGACGATCTCCAGCGTGATATCGCAAGCCGGCGCATTCCGGATCCGCTATCACGTTCAGGATGGAGGCTCGACGGACGACACGGTGTCGAAACTGGAGCGTTGGAAGTCCATTCTGGCGTCCAGGAGTTTTCCCATCCTGTGCTCGGGCGTGGAGTTCACGTTTCAAAGTGAAAAAGACGGCGGGATGTACGACGCGATCAATCGGGGGTTCGCCCAATTCCAGGCTTCCGGCGCGGAGTACATGACGTACATCAACTCCGACGATCGGTTGCTGCCCGGCGCGCTCCAGTTTGCCGCGAGCGTCTTCGGCGCACATCCCGAGATCGCGTGGCTCGGCGGCCGGCCTTGCGAGATGAACGAGCGCGGCGAGTTGATGCGTATCCACGATGAACAGGTATACCCCTCGGCAT
>JAOAPT010000114.1 GCA_025463045.1 Candidatus Solibacter sp. | reverse complement strand
TTGGAGCGCAGCCGCCGCGCCTCCACCCGGACCACGGGGTCGGTCCGCGGGTCGAACCGGTCGCCGCGTTCGAAGACGTCGATGCCCAGCAGATTTTCCTTGAGGGCCCCTGTCTCGCCGACCAGTGCCTTATCCACCAGGTAGCGGAGGAAGCGGCACAATTGCGCCGAATTCACCAGTTGCGGGCTTGCGAGCAGGCGATCCAACTGACGGCGGACGGCTTCCGGGTGTTCGGTCTGAGGGATGGTAGAGCTTGCCGCCATGGTTCCGTTCACCCATTCTACGACGCTGAGTTGTTGAATAGATTGGGTTTTTACCGTAGTTTTTACCTGCTTCCGCAGGTGCCCCTACCCCTGATTACTTCCCGGCCGCCGCGCGCCGCCCCTAGACTGCATGAAGTCGGGAGGGGAACGGCTCAAGCCGCAATCCACCGCCCGCAGTCTCGGAGGATGAAATGAAATTCAATCGTTCACGCATCTGCTCTCTCTCGCTCCTGGTACTCTCAGGAGCTATGGCCTTCGCCGCCGACCATCAACGCGCCCCCGGCGATTCCAAGCTGATCGCCCCCGTCCCGTTCCCCGGGTATCCGGAAGGCATCGTGGTCCACGAAGGCGTTGCTTATGTATCGGGCCCCGCCGCCTTCGGCGTGCCCGGAAACTTCGTACCCTCGACGATCTTCGGGTTCGACATCAACACCGGCGCCCTGCTCAAGACGATCACCGTCCAGAATCAGACCGGCCCGCTGAACGCGCTCTCCTGCATCGCGGTCGACGAGAACGACAATTTATATGTGCTCGACGAAGGCCAGGGCGTCGTCAAAATCAGCCTCAAGACCGGACAGCAGAGCGTCTATGCCGCGCCGTTTTTCCCCGTCTACCACTCGAACTTCAACCCGCCCGCCCCGGTGCTGCTCAACGACCTTGCATTCGATAAGCAGGGCCGTCTTTATGTGACCGACTCTTTCCAGGCGACGATCTGGCGCGTGCCGGCCGGTGGCGGCGCTCCGCAAGTCTGGTTTCAGAACGCGCAGCTCGATGGACCCTTCGGCCCGAACGGCATCCGCATCTCGCCCGACGGCGGCACGGTTTACTTCACCCAAACGTTCAACGCGCAGGGCGGCGGCATTGTCTACACCCTGCCAGTGAAGGACAACCCGCAGCCCGCCGACCTCAAGGTCTTCCACACGTACACGGCCGGTGCCGGTCCGGACGGAATTGCTTTCGGCAAGTCCGGTAAACTCTATGTCGCGCTCGCCGGCTACAGTCAGATTTCGGTGCTCGCCGCGAACGGCGCGGAGACGGCGCTCTACTCCGGTCCCGCGCAGGGACTGCAATGGGCCAACCCCGCGAACATCGCCTTCGACGGCCACGGCGCTCTGCTCGTCACCAATCATGCGAGCCTGACCGGCCTGCCCGATCCCAGCCCGCTGTTCGCCATCTTCGATGTCTTCGTCGATGACAAAGCCGGCAAACTCTTTCAAGAGTTCGACGACAAATAAGCTTCCCGGGCGGCGTGCGATACTGGCAGGGCATGTTTCGCCACGCCGCTCTTTTCCTGCTCACCGCCGCCTCCTGTTCGGCGTCCACCGCGCTCCTCTATAACGGCTCGTCCGGCACCAGTCCCGCTGCACAGGGATGGACCCTCGCATCGCTCGGCGCCGTGTATACCGAATCGCAGAGCGGCGGCGCTACCGTCATGACGACGACGGGAAGCGTGCGTGCCGGCTATGGAAGGCTGATCCCGATTTTGCTCAACTCTACCACCGGATACAGTTTCACTCTCGACCTGCAACTCGACAGCGAATCGCATTCCTCCAATGACCGCGCGGGCTTCAGCCTCATCCTCATCGACAGCGATCTGCGCGGACTGGAACTCGGGTTCTGGACGGACCACGTCTGGGCGCAGAACGATTCGCCGATGTTCACTCACGGCGAAGATGCCGCTTATGACACCACCCAGCGCACCACTTATACGCTGACTGTGCTGGGCAGCGGCTACACGCTCTCCGCCGGCCGCACCTCGCTGCTCAGCGGATCGCTGCGCAACTACACGTCGTTCGGCCTGCCCTACACGACGCCGAACTTCGTCTTCGTCGGCGACGACACGTTCGAGGCCAACGCCACGGCCCGTTTGTTCAACGTCAGCGTAGCTCCCGTGCCCGAACCTGCCACTTGGGGCTTGGGCGCGATTGCCCTGCTGGTCTTCCGGCGCTGCGCGAGGCGTTCGAACTCGTAGTCGCGCCGATCCGTTACCTCGATAACACCCGCGGCTTCGGCTAGCGGTGTACGGTAAGAAGATGAAACTCAGCGGGAAGAACGCCCTGGTCACGGGCAGCGATCAGGGAATCGGGCAGGGCATCGCGCTACGTCTGGCCCAAGAGGGCGCGGACGTGGTGGTCAACTACCGCAAGAATCAGGAAGGCGCCGATGCCACGTGCGAGCAGATCCGGCAGATGGGGCGGCGGACCGCGGCGGTGCAGGCCGACGTCGGTGTTACGGCCGATGCGCGGCGCCTGGTGGAAGAAGCGATTGCGGCGCTCGGCTCGCTCGACATTCTGGTGAACAACGCGGGGATCGAGAAGAATGCGTCATTCGTCGACATCACGGAGGAGGATTATCACGCCGTGATCGCGGTCACGATGAGCGGAGCGTTTTTCTGCACGCAGAGTTTCGCGCGCCATCGCCAGGACGTGAAGGGCGGGGGCAGGGTGATCAATATCAGTTCGGTCCACGAAGAGCTCCCGTTTCCGCACTTCACGCCGTATTGCATGGCGAAGGGCGGGCTGAAGATGATGATGCGCAATCTGGCGATCGAACTGGCGCCGCTCGGCATCACGGTAAACAACGTGGCGCCGGGTGCGATTGAAACTCCGATTAATAAGAAACTGCTGAGCGATCCGAAACTGCTTGAACCGCTGCTGGCGAATATTCCGCTGAGGCGCTTGGGGCAGCCCTCCGACGTCGCGGGGGTAACTGCCTTCCTCGCCTCAGCGGACGCGGACTACATCACCGCCGCGACGATCGTGGTCGACGGCGGATTGCTTTGGAATTACAGCGAGCAGTAGAGCGCGGTCAGACGACCTCCAGGATGAGGCACTTCAGGTAGAGCGTCTCGGGGACGGTCAGGAGGATCGGATGGTCCTGGCTCTGGCTGCGGCGCTCGAGGACGCGGAGAGTGCGGTTGGTATCGAGCGCGGCTTGGGCCACGACGCCGAGCAGGTCGGCTTCCGACAGGTGGTGCGAGCAGGAGCAGGTCACGAGAATGCCGCCGGGCTGGAGCAGCTTCAGGGCGCGGAGGTTGATCTCCTTGTAGGCGCGGACGGCGGGCTCGAGGCTCTGGCGGTTCTTGGCGAACGCCGGCGGATCGAGGACGACCATCGAAAAATTGCGGTGCGCGCTGGAGTAGCCGGAGAGGAGGTCGAAGACGTCGGCCTCGTTCCACTCGATGTTGGAGATCCCGTTGGCGGCGGCATTGGCGCGGGCGGTATCGAGCGCGGGGCCGGAGGAATCGACGGCCTCGATGGACTCGAATTTGTTCGCGAGATGGAGGGCGAAGCCTCCAGTGGACGTGAAGCAATCGAGCGCGCGTCCGCCTTTGGCATAGCGGGCGGCGGCGCGGTAGTTCTCGCGCTGATCGAGGAAGATGCCGGTCTTCTGGCCGTGGAGCAGGTCGGCCTGCAGTGTGAGTCCGTTCATGCGGACGGCGACTGAGGGCGGAATTTCTCCAGAAACAATTGTGGTCTCGAGCGGGAGCTCTTCCTTGGTGCGAACGGCGACGTCGTTGCGCGCGACGATGCCTTTGGGCTGGAAGATTTCTTCGAGGCAGGATGTGATGTCGGTCTTGGCGGCGTCCATGCCCTGGTCGAGCGTCTGCATGACGAGGTAGTCGCCATAGCGATCGACGACGAGGGCGGGGAGGAGGTCGGCCTCGCCGTGAACGACGCGGTAGGCGTCGGTGTCAGTGACAACGGTGCGGCGATGGGCTTCGGCGGCGCGGAGGCGGCGCAGGAAGAAATCACGGTCGATGTCTTCGACCTGGCGCGAGAGCAGGCGAAGCGTGATTTGGGAGGCGGAGCTGTAGTGGGCGATGCCGAGCGGCCGTCCGCGGGGGTCGAGGACCTTTACGGGCTGGCCGGGCTGGGCGTTGGCGCGATCGGCGATGTCGGAGGTGAAGATCCACGGATGGCCGGCGGCGATGCGATCGGCGGCTTTGTGGTTGACGCGGACTTCGGGGATGCTCGATGAGGAGGGGAGCTCGGCGGGCGGTGCGTCGGGTTCGGGAGAGACAATTGGGCCGCCGATTAACGCCGATGAATGCGGATAAGACTCGGCGATAGGCGTGGGTTCGGCCTCGGCGAGCGGCGTCGGTCGCGGCTCTGATTGGGGCTCGAGGTTGGCCGGCGTGCTGCTCCGCTCCGCGGAGTTGACAGGCGACGAAAGACGATCGCCTGTCCCACTAGGCGGCGCTTCGGTAACGGGCTCGACAGGCGGTGGGGTGCGGCGGGCGCGGAGGATCGGCAGGGCGCTGAGATCGGCCGGACGCTTGGCGCGGGATTTGGGGGGCGGTGTGGGTTTGGGCTCGCTGGACGGCTCGGAGTCGCGCGGCGTCCAGCGCATCTCGCGAGGTGGGCCGGAGCGGCGGTCGCTCGGAGGACCGGAACGGGAGTCACGCGGGGGACCGGATGGACGATCACTGCGCGGGCCGGAACGGAAGTCGCGCGGCGGACCGGATGGGCGGTCGCGTGGCGGGCCGGAGCGGGAGTCACGCGGGGGACCGGATGGGCGGTCGCGCGGCGGGCCGGAACGGGAATCACGCGGGGGACCGGATGGGCGGTCGCGCGGCGGGCCGGAGCGGGAGTCACGCGGGGGACCGGATGGGC
>JAOAPT010000086.1 GCA_025463045.1 Candidatus Solibacter sp. | reverse complement strand
GGCTCGGCCGGCGCGACGCCGAGCGTGTCGCCGCCGTTATAACGTTGCCAGCCACGTTGCGAGTTCCGGCGCGAGAGGCGACTCGATCGCCATCTCGACGCCGGTGGAAGGGAGGTGAAAACGAATTCGATGAGCATGCAAAAAGAAACGTCCGAGCAGCGGCTGGGCCGGCGCGCCGTAGAGCGTGTCGCCAACCACGGGATGCTTGATACTCGCCAGGTGTACGCGAATCTGGTGAGTGCGCCCGGTGCCGATCCTTACCTCGAGAAACGTGAACTCCGCGAAGCGGCGGAGCACGCGGTACTCGCTCCAGGCCGCGCGTCCTTCCGAAAGGCGCGCCGTCATCCGCGCACGATGCACGGGATCGCGCGCAATCGGCCGCTCGATCCGCCCCGTCTCGTTCTTCACCGCGCCGTGGACCAGCGTGAGGTAGACCTTCTCCACCTCGCGCCCGGAGAACTGCGCCGCCAGATTCTGATGCGCCGCGTCATTCTTCGCCACCAGCATCACGCCGCTGGTGAAGCGATCGAGCCGGTGAACGATCCCCGGCCGCAGCGGACCGCCTACGCCCGAGAGCTCGCCGAAGCGATGCAGCAGCGCGTTGACCAGCGTTCCCGAATGCACGCCCGCCCCCGCATGGACCACCATCCCGGCGGGCTTGTCGATCGCCACCAGATCTTCGTCCTCATAGAGCACCGTCAAGGGAATGTCTTCCGCTGTGGCATTCAGCGGCGGCGGATCGGCGGGCTCGACCTCGATCTCGTCCTTCGCGTGGATCGTGTAAGAAGTCTTAACAGCCGCGCCGTTCACGCGCACGCGTCCCGACTTGATCCAGTCCTGAATGCGCGAGCGGCTGAACTCCGGCAGGCGAGCATGGACCCAGTGATCGATGCGCTGTCCGTGGTCGGAGGATTCAGTTTGGAATCGCACGCTATTGTGCGCGGTTGGCAAGGTGCTGCTCTTCGGGAGCCGGCGCTGGCGGCACCGGCTCCGGAGGTTTCACCACGGGCATTTCCGAAGCCAGCGGACGGCGGTCGTAGTACTGCAGGCGGCACCAGCGGCAATGGTACAAACGTCCCTTGCCGACCACGCGCTCCACCAGGTTCAGGAAGCCGGTGTGCATCCGGTCGATCTTATCGCGCTGCTTGAGACGAACGACCCGATACGTTCCGCAGATCGGACAGCGGCAGGTCGGGCCCATGTGATAGCGGTAGCGGCGTGGAACGAGTTCCTCCCGTTCGCACTTCTGGCACTCGTAGATCGCCATGTAGCTGAAGCGTTCGAAAAATGTTCGATGCACACGCCGAAGCTTACCGCTGCACTGCCCGCACTTCATCCGTGTTATTTATAACGCAGTTTGCGCAACCGGACAAGCCGCGAGACAATGAAATTACCTTCCCAAGCTCACAAAAAACTATGTTGGACCGTATCACCGTGCATGGCGCGCGCCAGCACAATCTCAAGAACATCGATGTCGAGATCCCCCGCAACTCTCTGACCGTGATCACCGGGCTGAGCGGATCAGGCAAGTCTTCGCTCGCCTTCGATACGATTTACGCCGAGGGCCAACGGCGCTACGTGGAGACGCTTTCGACCTATGCCCGCCAGTTTTTGGACCAGATGGAGCGGCCTGATGTCGATTCCATCGACGGGCTAAGTCCTGCGATTTCTATCGAGCAGAAAACCACCAGCCGCAGTCCGCGATCGACTGTGGGAACCATCACAGAAATCTACGACTACCTCCGGCTCCTCTACTCTTCAATCGGAATTCCGCACTGCCCGGTCTGCGGCAACGAGATATCCCGGCAAACCACAGAGCAGATCCTCCAACACGTGGTGGCGCTCAAGTCGGAAGACCGAATTATGGTCATGGCGCCGATCGTTCGCGGACGTAAGGGAGAGTACAAGAAGGATTTAGAAAAATTGGCGCGGCAGGGATTTGTTCGCGCCCGGATCGATGGAACGCTGCGTTCGCTCGACGAAGAAATCGTCCTCGACAAGCGAAAGAATCACACGATCGAAGTGGTCGTGGACCGGCTGATGGTGAAACCCGGAATCGAGAAGCGGCTCGAAGCATCGATCGACACCGCGACCAAACTCGCCAACGGACTGGTACTGATCGTGGTGGTGAATGGCGAAGAGCGGCTCTACTCGCAGAAGCTCGCGTGCACCGAATGCGGCGCCAGCATTCCGCAGCTCGAGCCGCGCTCGTTCAGCTTCAACAGTCCGTACGGCGCGTGCGAGGAGTGTCACGGACTCGGCAGCAAGTGGACGTTCGACCCGGCGAAAGTCATCAATGACCCGAGCAAGCCGCTGCTCGAGGGCGGACTCGGACCGGGAGCCGGATCGTGGCAGATGAAGCAGCGCATCGAGGAACTCGCGAAGAAGAACCGCATCAACCTCGCGAAGCCGTTCGAGACGCTGCCCAAGAAATCGCGCGACATCCTGGTGGACGGCGCGGCTGGAATGCCGGGCGTGCTGGAGATTCTCGAAGAGACGTACCACAGCTCGACCGAGGCTTATCGCGAGTGGCTCACCGACTATATGTCGCCGGCCGAATGCCCCGCGTGCAAAGGCAAACGCCTGCGTCCTGCGAGCCTTGCGGTGCGCGTGAAGAACTTCGCGATCAACGAATTCACCGGCCTGCCGATTTCGCGCGCGCTGATGACGGTGCGCAACTGGGAACTCACCGAACGCGAAGCGCAGATCGCCGGGCGCGTGCAGGACGAGATCAGGCGCCGCCTGGAATTTCTCTCGGCGGTGGGGCTGGATTATCTAAGCTTGGATCGTTCGGCTGCGACGCTTTCGGGCGGCGAAGCGCAGCGCATCCGGCTCGCAACACAGATCGGCTCGAAGTTGCGCGGCGTGCTCTACGTGCTCGATGAACCTTCGATCGGATTGCATCCGCGCGACAATACGCGCCTCTTGGAGACGCTCACGCACCTGCGTGACATGGGCAACACGGTGCTCGTCGTCGAGCACGATGCGGAGACGATCGAGCGCGCCGATTACGTGATCGATCTCGGCCCGGGCGCCGGCCGGCTTGGCGGCGAACTCGTCGCGCAGGGCGATCCGGCGGCGATCGAAGCGAACCACGCGTCGCTCACCGGCCGGTATCTTTCGGGTGCGCTCGAAATCGCCGTCCCGGCGGCGCGGCGCAAGCCGAACGGGAAGAAGCTTTCGATCCGCGGCGCGACGCAGCACAATCTGAAAGACGTCGACATCGACATTCCGCTCGGCGTGTTGACGGTAGTGACGGGAGTTTCGGGGAGCGGCAAATCGACGCTGATCAACGAGATTTTGTACCGCTCGCTGGCGAAGGAGATCTACGGTTCGCACGAAGAGCCGGGCGCGCATCAGAGCATCGAAGGCATCGAGCTGCTCGACAAAGTCATCCGCATCGACCAGGCGCCGATCGGGCGCACGCCGCGCTCCAACCCGGCGACCTACACCGGACTGTTCACGCTGATTCGCGATCTGTACGCGATGCTGCCCGAGTCGCGCGAGCGCGGCTACAAGCCGGGCCGCTTCAGCTTCAACGTCAAGGGCGGCCGCTGCGAGGCGTGCCAGGGCGACGGGCTCAAGCGCATCGAGATGAACTTCCTGCCCGATGTCTACGTGACGTGCGATGTGTGCCGCGGGCGCCGCTACAATCGCGAGACGCTGCAGGTGAAGTTCAAGGCCAAGTCGATTGCCGATCTGCTGGAATCGACGGTGGAAGAAGCGCTCCCGCTGATGGAGAACTTCCCGCAGATCCACGCGAAATTGAAAACGCTGAACGACGTCGGACTCGGCTACGTGCACCTCGGCCAGTCGGCGACCACGCTCTCGGGCGGCGAAGCGCAGCGCATCAAACTGGCCAAAGAACTCAGCAAACGGCAAACGGGCAAAACGTTTTATCTGCTCGACGAACCGACGACGGGACTGCACTTCGACGATGTCCGCAAGCTGCTCGACGTGATTCAACGGCTGGTGGACCTGGGCAACACGGTCGTAGTGATTGAGCATAATGTGGATGTGATGAAGAGCGCCGATTGGATCATCGACCTGGGTCCGGATGGCGGCGAGTACGGCGGCCGCATCGTGGTGGCGGGCACTCCGGAACAGGTGGCCCGCAACAAGAAAAGCTACACGGCCGAAGCCTTGCGCAAGGTTCTGGCATGAGCAGGTACAGCGTGCAGCCGCTGGATTTCGCGAAGCTGAAGACGGTCGGACTGAAGGAGCGCGGCGGCAAAGTGAAGGCGGCCGATTTCGCGGCGCCATATCAGGCGGGCAGCGGCATCGCGGGATTGCTCGACAGCATGCCGCACATTCTGGCGGGCGATAATTTTCGCGCCGTGGTGGACGCCATCGCGGCGGCGCGCGCGAGTGGCCGAGCAATCCTGTGGGGCATGGGCGGGCACGTGATCAAGTGCGGCCTCGCGCCGGTGCTGCTCGATCTGATGCGGCGCGGGTATGCGACGGGCTTCGCGCTGAACGGATCGGCGGCGATTCACGATTTCGAGATCGCGCTGGCCGGTCACACGAGCGAAGACGTGGAAGCGGTGCTGCCCGACGGACGCTTCGGAGCGGCGGAGGAGACGGGCCGCGAGATGAATCTGGCGATCGCCGCGGCGGCGCGCGACGGCATCGGGATGGGCGAGGCGCTCGGCCGCGATCTGGGCGCGCGCGCGGATTTGGTGTCGCCGAACGAGAGCCTGCTGCTCGGCGCGTGGCGCAACGGGACGCCGGTGACCGTGCACGTTGCGATCGGCACAGACACTCCGCATACGCATCCGGCGGCGGACCCGGCGGCGATCGGCATGGCGACGCATCACGACTTCCGCTTGTTCTCCGCAATGGTCGCGGGGTTGAATGATGGCGGTGTGTATCTGAATGTGGGCTCGGCGGTGCTGCTGCCCGAAGTGTTTTTGAAAGCCGTGTCGTCAGTGCGCAATCTGGAAAGGCCGCTCGCCGGATTCACGACGGCGAACTTCGATTTTCTGCAGCACTACCGCCCGCGGGTCAACGTGGTGGAGCGTCCCCACGCAAATGCCGGCGGCAAGGGTTATGCGATCACCGGACATCATGAATTGATGATCCCGCTGCTGGCCGCCGCGTTGATCGAGAAGAATGCATGACGCCGGAAATGGAGCCTGAACGCTATCCGTTCTGGACCTACGCCGACGTGTTGGTGTTTGCCGGCCTGGCGATTCCATCCATGCTGCTGGGATACGGAATCGTGAAGGCCGCGTTCTGGGTGCTGCGCCTGCATCCGGCGGTGAAGACTTGGGAACTGCTGCTCGATCAGTTCGCGGGCTACGGGCTGTTGTTCGGCGCGCTCTATGCGATCTTCCGTTTGCAGTACGGACGCCCGTTCTGGAGGTCGCTCGCGTGGAATAGGGCGCCATTGTTCAAGGCCGTGCTTGCAGGCGCGGCAACCGTGGTCGCGGTGTCGCTGTTGGGGAATGCGATCCACACGCCGAATACGGACAACCCGATGCTCGATCTGTTGAAGGATCGCACGTCGATCGTGCTGATCGCGATTTTCGGAGTGACGCTCGGACCGCTCTGCGAGGAGCTCGCGTTCCGCGGTTTTCTGCAGCCGCTGTTGGTGCGGAGTCTGGGGCCAGTGCCCGGCATTTTAGCGGCAGCGCTGCCGTTCGGCATTTTGCATTTTCAGGAATACGGCAACTCGTGGAACCACGTCCTGCTGATCACGCTGGCAGGCGCGGCGTTCGGCTGGATGCGGCACGTGACGGGATCGACAAAGGCGGCGACGATCATGCACGGCGTATACAACGCGTTGTTCTTCGCGGCGTTCCTGGCGCAGTCGAAATGGCCGGCGCGATAACGGCCCTTCGGAATCGCTCCCCTGAAAATGACGCGCCTAAAAGCGATCATGCATTTTCATCCCTTGTTGTGGCCCTGAAGGGGCCATGAAGAACTCCGTTGAAAATGACGCGCCTAAAAGCGAGCATGCATTTTCATCCCTTATTGTGGCCCCGAACGGGGCCATGGAGAACTCCGTTGAAAATGACGCGCCTAA
>JAOAPT010000082.1 GCA_025463045.1 Candidatus Solibacter sp. | reverse complement strand
CCCCATGGTGCCCGTGGGGACGAACAGCGCCGCTTCCTTACCCGCGATTTCCGCGGCACGCGCTTCCAGGCGGTTGACCGTCGGGTCCTCGCGATAGACATCGTCGCCGACCTCGGCTTCGAACATCGCCTGCCGCATCGCGGGCGTAGGCTTGGTGACGGTATCGCTCCTGAGGTCGATCATTCTTAAATCGATCCTGCTTAAATCGATCATGTCTGTAAGAACTCCTGAAAAACTTCGTTGGAGAGCAGGACGCCGCGATCGGTCAGACGCAAAACGCCGTCCGCACTCTCCAGCAGACCTTCCTTCAAAAACCGATGGATCGGCCCGTCGAAGCGGCGCCACTCCTCAGCGTCGGGCCGAACGCCCGCGGAAAGCCGAAGCCCGATGAACAGGCGCTCGTCCGCAAGGTGCGGCTGGTCGTCCACCTGCGCCGTTCCGGCGAGGTAATCGGTCACCGTCTCGGGATTTTGGTGCCGCGTGCGCCCGTCGAACGAATGAGCGTCCGCGCCGAACCCAACGTAAGGCTCGAGCCGCCAGTATTTCAAATTGTGCCGCGATTCGAACCCCGGGCGCGCAAAGTTCGAAATCTCGTACCGCGGAATCCCGAGCGCCGCCAGCCGCGCGACCGCGTATTCGTAGAAATCCGCAGTCGCATCTTCCGAGGGAGTATCGAGCGCGCCATAGCGAATCCCGCCGAGCAGCATCTCCTGCCCCAGCCGGCTGTCCTCATCGACCTCGAGCATGTACACCGAAACGTGCTCCGGCTCCAGCCGCTCGACCCAGTCGAGCGATTCTCGCCACGACGCCGCCGTCTGACGGGCCAGCCCGGCGATCAGGTCAATATTGATCGCGCCAATCCCAGCCTCGCGCAGCACGCCGATTTCCGCCGCGACAATCTCCGCGGTGTGCTTCCTCCCCGTGCGCCGAATCTCGGCTTCGGCAAAGGATTGCACCCCGAGCGACACGCGATTGATCCCCGCCTTCGCCCAACGGCGCGCGCGACCGGCAGTGATATTTCCCGGCGCAGCTTCGAGCGTCGCCTCCGCCCAGGGACGTCCCGGAATGCAGGCGAGCAGCGATTCAAGCGCATCCGGATCCAGATTACTCGGTGTGCCGCCGCCCAGATAAACCGTGTCAGGCGTCCAAACCCACTGGTGCGCGCGGATTTCGCGAGCTACGGCGTCCAGATACGGCGCTTCGAGCTCGCGTGGGAAAACTCCACTGGCGAAGTTGCAATAGGTACACTTCTGCGCGCAGAACGGGTATGAGACGTAGACTCCAGGCACTTTTTCTTATGATAACGCGCGACGTCCCTGCGGCATCGCCACACGCGACACGGTCGTATCCTGCTGATCGTCGCCTTCACCCGTGTCTTCCAGGTACATGTGCGCGTAGTAACTCGCCAATCCGCAGAGAAACAGGATCGCGAGCGTAACTCCCACCCATCGAACGCTATGCCCATTCCACCCGTGCTCCCCGGCGACGGCCGCCGCGGTCGCGCGCACAATCGCGTAGGCGCCCGCCACTCCGAGCCCGAGCTTCACGAACCACGGCAACAAATCCAGGTGCGCTTGTACGCCCACCTGCGCCCACAGCACGAAAATTGCAATCAGCGCGATCAGAAAAAGCGTCGTGTAGGCCAAGCGAAGAATCGGCATGAGCGTCGTGAAATTTCATCTTACGTTATCCTGGAGGAAAGCCACATGTCCCAGAATGGGTCGGGTGCATCCCGCACCTGGTATAACCTCTCTAACGCGTTCCGACTGGCGATGGATTCTATCCGCGCGCACAAGCTGCGCAGCTTCCTCACCCTGCTCGGCGTCATCATCGGCGTCGCCAGCGTGATTATGGTGGGCGCCGCCATCGAAGGCCTCGGCGTCTACGCCGAACAAAGCACCGCGAAAGCCTTCGGCTCCGAATCCTTCATGGTCGCCCAGATCGCCGCCACAGGACGCCTCAGCCGCCGCGAGCTCTTCGACAAGATCAAGCGCAACAAGCCGATCCGCACCGACGACGCACGCTTCGTCGAATCCATCGCCGGCGACAAGGTCCTCTACAGCCCTTACCGCCAGCACATCTCCGACGTCCGGCACGAAAATCTCGTCTGCGAAGACAGCTCCATCCTCGGCTCCGCCTCCGCGATGGCCAGCATTCGCGATATCGGTGTCTCCGACGGCCGCTTCTTCACCGATCAGGAAGACCTGACCCGCGCCTTCGTCGCCGTCATCGGCGATACCGTCCGCACCACGCTCTTCCCCGGCGACGCCTCTCCGCTCGGCCAGACCGTGCGCATCGAGGGCATCGAATTCAAAGTGATCGGCGTGCAGGAGCGTCTCGGCTCGGCCTTCGGGCGCGATCTCGATAACTCCGTCTACATCCCGGCCAGCGCCTTCAACCGCATGTATGGCCCAGGCAACGGCTTCGCGCTCTTCGGCCGCCCCAAGCCCGGCAGCGGCCTCGATCTCAACGGCGCGCTCGACGAAACCCGCGTCGTCCTCCGCACCCGGTTCCACGCCCGCCCCGGCCAACCGGATAATTTCGACGTCCTCACGCCCGACGCCATCCGCGGCTTTATCGATCAGGTCCTCGGCATGATCGCCGCTATTGTCGTTCCCGTCACCTGCATCTCCCTCGTGGTCGGCGGCATTGTGATCATGAACATCATGCTCGTCAGCGTCACCGAACGCACTCGCGAAATCGGTATCCGCAAGGCGCTCGGCGCACGTCACGGCGACGTCATGTCACAGATCCTCATCGAGGCCGTTTTCCTCTCCAGCCTCGGCGGCGCGATCGGCGTCATGACCGGAGCCGCCGTCACCGCCCTGCTCGGACGTATCTTCGAAATCAACATGCATATCACAGCGTCCTACGTCTTCCTCTCGCTCGCCGTCTCCGGCATCGTAGGCGTCGTCTCCGGCTGGTACCCCGCTTCGCGCGCCGCAAAACTCGATCCCGTGGTGGCCCTACGTGCGGAGTAACTCGTGAACATCAGCGCCACGCAAAACATGAAGATGGCCATCCAGGCTGTCGGCGCGCATCGCTTCCGATCGCTCCTCACCGTGCTCGGCATCGTCATCGGCATCACCACCGTCGTCACCGTCGCCAGCCTGCTCACCGGACTCCGCGAAGGCGTCGTCACCTTCTTCCGCGAGCTCGGCCCCGACAACATTTTCCTGTACAAGACCTCCGGCGATCCCTCCCAGGAGCCTCCCAAAGAACGCAAGCGGCGCCCCATGAAGCCCGAGTACGCCGATGTCGTCCGCCGCTGGACCACCTCCGTTCAGGACGTCGGCCTGCAGCTCTACATCCCGCCCGTGGTCGATGGCAAGCCGATCACTGCCCACGTCCGCGGCTACGAATCGGAGAACATCAACGTCGCCGGACAGTCCCCCAACATGGGCGAAATTCAGCCGCGCGATTTCGCCTCCGGCCGCTATTTCACGCCCGAGGAAGATCAGCGCTCCGCCCACGTCGCCGTCATCGGCGCCAATGTTGCCGATTCGCTCTATCCCGGCGGCAAGCCCGTCGGCAGCACCTTCATGATGGATGGCGCCGAGTACACCGTGATCGGCGTCTACGACAAAGCCAAGGGCGGATTCTTCGGCGAAAACGGCCAGGACAACGCCATCATCATTCCCCTGCGCACCGCCCAAAGCCGCTACCCGCAGGTGGAGCGCTTCATGATCACCGCCAAGGCCAAGCCCGGCAAACGCCAGGACGCCTTCAACGAAATCGAGGGCGTGATGCGGCGCATACGCCACTTGCCTACTGCCGCCGCCAACGATTTCTCCATCTCCACGCCCGACCAGATCATCCAGCAATTCGACCGCATCACCGGCCTGATCGGCCTCGTCGCCATCGCCATCTCCGCCCTCGGCCTGCTCGTCGGAGGCATCGGCGTGATGAACATCATGCTCGTCAGCGTCACCGAACGCACCCGCGAAATCGGCGTCCGCAAAGCGCTCGGCGCCCGCAAGCGCGACATCATCGGCCAGTTCCTGGTCGAGGCCATGACGCTCACCGGAGCCGGCGGAGTTCTGGGCATCGTCATCGCCATTCTCATCACCATGCTGGTTGGTGCGCTCGTCCCGTCCCTCCCCTCCGCCGTGCCCACCTGGGCGCTCGTGACGGGCTTTACCGTCTCCGTCGTCGTCGGCGTTTTCTTCGGCGTCTGGCCCGCCGTCAAGGCCGCCCAACTCGACCCCGTGGAGGCCCTCCGCTACGAGTAAGACAGGCATCCCTGCCCGTCTCTTCTTCGCTGAACACTGTATCTCCTATGGCCCTCCTCGAAAGCTGCACCGGACTCACCAAATCCTTCGGCTCTCGCCTGCTCTTCGAGAACCTCGCCCTCGGCATCTCCGAAGGCGAGCGACTCGGCCTGATCGGCCGCAACGGCGCAGGCAAATCCACCCTCCTCCGCATCCTCGCGGGCCAGATCGAGCCCGACTCCGGCTCCATCTCCATGCGCCGCAACACGCGCACCGGCTACGTCCCGCAGGACCTCGAATTCCCCGCCGGCAAGACCGTTCACGAAATCGTCGCCGAAGCCATCTCCTCCGAACACCTCGACGATCTCGAGCGCGACGGCCGCATCAACCAGACCCTCGGCCGCGCCGGCTTCCTCGATGACACACTCCTCGCCGAGACCCTCTCCGGCGGTTGGAAGCGCCGCCTCGCCATCGCCCGCGAGCTTGTCCGGCAGCCCGACCTCCTCTTCCTCGACGAGCCCACCAACCACCTCGATTTCGAAGGCATTGCGTGGCTCGAGAAGCTCCTTGCCAACTCCCCCTTCGCGAGCGTCGTCGTCTCTCACGACCGCTACTTCCTCGACAACGTGGTCAACGATATGGCCGAGATCGATCGCGCCTGGCCCGACGGCATCTTCCGCGTCGAAGGCAGCTACAGCCACTTCCTCGAAAAGAAGGAGGAGTTTCTTCTCTCGCAGGCCAACCGCCAGGAGGCCCTCGCCAATCGCGTGCGCTACGAAGTCGAATGGCTGCGCCGCGGCGCCAAGGCCCGCACCCGCAAATCCCAGGCGCGCATCGACGACGCCGGCCGCCTTATGCGCGAGCTCGCCGACCTCGAATCGCGCGCCCCCAAGACCGCCGCCGCCATCGATTTCACAGCCACCGATCGCCGCACCAAGCGCCTCATCTCCGCCGACAAGCTCTCCAAATCCCTCGGCGGCAGGACGCTCTTCAAGGACCTCACCTTCACCCTCACGCCCGGCACCCGCCTCGGCCTCCTCGGCCTGAACGGCACCGGCAAGACGACGCTCCTCCGCCTGCTCTCCGGCGAGATCGTGCCCGATTCCGGCACCGTCGAACGCGCCCCCGCCCTCCGCATCGTGTACTTCGATCAAACGCGCGAGCAGCTCGATCTCGCCCAGACGCTCCGCCACGGACTCGGCGCGCACGGCGATCACGTCATCTTCCAGGGCCAGCCCATCCACGTCGCCGGCTGGGCCAAGCGCTTCCTCTTCGACTCCGGCCAGCTCGACCGCCCCATGTCGAGCCTCTCGGGCGGCGAACAGGCCCGCGTCCTGATCGCCCGCCTCATGCTCCAGCCGGCGGACCTGCTCCTCCTCGACGAGCCCACCAACGATCTCGACATTCCGACTCTTGAAGTGCTCGAGGACTCCCTCACCGAATTTCCCGGCGCACTCGTCTTAGTCACCCACGATCGCTACTTGTTGGACCGCGTCTCCACCACAGTCCTCGGACTCGATGGCAATGGCGGCGCCCAACTCTACGCCGACTACTGGCAATGGGACCAGGCGAAAATCGCCGACGCTCCGAAGCCCGTCAGGAAGGAGACGCCCACACCTTCCGCCTCCGCCCCGCCCGCGAAGAAGAAGCTGTCGTATCTTGAAGCCCGCGAGTGGGAGCAAATGGAGGCGCGCATTCTCGAAGCCGAACAACTGCGCGAGGCGATCCAGGCCGAAATGCACTCCCCCGAAGTCGTCTCAGACGGCCCACGCCTCCAGGATTGCTACACGCGCCTGCAATCCGCCGACGCGACGATCCACGCCCTCTACGCCCGCTGGGCAGAGCTCGAATCCAAGCAGCAATAGCCGCCCGTTCATTTAACATTCCCTGATGAGCTTCCGAGCAGCGTTTCTTCGCCAATGGTGCAGAGACAACGAACTCTCGGAGGGAAAAATGAAGCTATCAGTCAAGACGTTCATCCTGCCCATTCTCGTCGCGGGCGCGACCCTGCTTACGGCCGGCGACCAGGCCACCAACGATCCCCATGCAGAGCACGCGGCCCACGGGCAAGTCGTCCCGCCCAAGCTCGTCGAAGTCGTGCGCAACGCCGCGCGCCAGTTCATCGACGTCAATGCCGCGACCGCCGCCCGGTACCAGCCGGCGTTCGGCTGCGTTACCGGTCCCGACCACGGCGCCATGGGTATCCATTACGTCAACGGCACTCTCGTCGGCGACGGCGAAATCGACGCCAATCACCCCGAAGCCCTGATCTACGAACCTTCGAAAGGCGGCCTGCAACTGGTCGGCGTCGAGTACATCGTCGACGCCGCCACCTGGATGTCGCATCACAACGCTCCCCCGATGCTCGAAGGCCAGGCATTCCAACTGGTGGGCAGCCCCAATCGTTATGGCCTGTCGCCGTTCTTCGAGCTCCACGTCTGGGCCTGGCGCGACAACCCCAACGGCGCTTTCGTCGATTGGAATAACAAGGTGAGCTGCGAAGGTCAGTAACTCAGGCACGGCCCGAGGCGGGCAGGGCGAACAGATGACGCCCTGTCCGCGGGCGTTAGAATGAAGGCATGCGTAACGAGTTCACCGCGATCGTGGAACAGGATGGCCCGTGGTTCATCGCGTACTGTGCCGAAGTTCCCGGCGCAAATGGCCAAGGCAAATCGCGCGAAGAATGCCTGTCCAACCTTCGCGAGGCGATTTCGCTCCTGCTCGAACACAGGCGCGAAGAATCGCTGCGTTCACTGCCCCCGGACGCCGCCCAGGAACTCGTCGTCATCGGATGAAGCGCGGCCGTCCCGCGGCACACAGAGATTGCAAACCTTCTGGCGAAGCGGATTTGCCGTCGCCTCTCAATTCCCGATCCCCCCGGTTAAGTACCTTTGTAGATGCGGCTGCGATACCACTCACTTGATGACTTCCTGATCGGCGGCATCATCCGGCCTTTCCCCTCAAAGAAGTGCGAAACGTCTTTACCTTGGTCGGCAAGCAGCGCAATCTTGTCAGCGGAAACAGGTGTGGGAGATTCGTTGGTCCTCTTCATTCGCGCACCTCAATTGTAGACCTCACTTCCCGTAATTTTTCGACAGATACTCCACCACCGCCCCGATCTCCGCCGCCGTCCCCTTCGCGCCCTTCTCCACCATCGCCGCCACCTCCGCCGACCACGCATCGCGACTCATCCGCATCCCCGTGAACACCGACGCCCCGTGACACGTCGTGCACATCTTCACCACCGCCGCCTGCCCCTCCCCCTCCGCCAAAGGACCGCCCACCGCCTTCACCGCCGTCGTCATCCGCGGACTTACCGTCGGACCCTCCTCCTTCCCCCCGATCGTAAACGCGATCAGCGAATCGGCCGTCTCATCCGCCGTGTTCGCGATCATCCGGAATCGATTCGTCCCCGCCGCCGCGATCACCACATACTGCTTCCCATTCCTCGCCCGATACGTCATCGGCAC
>JAOAPT010000054.1 GCA_025463045.1 Candidatus Solibacter sp. | reverse complement strand
AGCTGCGAAGGCAGCGCGTGCAGTCGCTCCGCGAGCCCCAGTTGCGCCAGCAGTTCCGACGCCGCCGCCACTGCTCTCTTCTTCGGAACGCCCGCCGCGAACAACGGCACCGCCGCGTTCTCTGCCGCCGTCAGCGCCGGCAGCAGATTGTACTGCTGAAACACGAACCCGATATTCCGCCGCCGGAATTCCACCGCCTCGCCGCCGCTCATCCGGCTCGCATTTTCGCCGAGTACCGACACTTCGCCGCTGCTCGCGTTCAACAGCCCCGCGACCACCGAGAGCAGCGTCGTCTTGCCGCAGCCGCTCGGTCCCACCAGCAGCGTCATCTCGCCGAACGGCACGTCCAGATCCACACCGCGCAGTACGCGCACCTGGTTTTCGCCGCTGCCAAAGTCCTTCGTCACGTGACGGCACACTACGGCCGTTTGAGTCGTCGTCTGCATTGTGTTCGTCCCTCTTTAGCCGCGGAATACCACCGCGGGTTCCAGCACCAGCACGCGGCGTATGCTCATCAGGCTCGCGGCCATCACGATGAACAGCACCACCGCCCCCGTCCCGGCAGCAATCTGCCAGAACAAAACGAAGCCCCGCAAATCCAGATTGGTCTTCGTAATCTCGAAAAATGTCGCCGTCATCGCGATCCCGATCGAGTACCCGATCACGCCCACCATCAGCGCCTGCAGCAGGATCATCCCCGTGATCCTCCAATTCGTCACCCCGATCGCTTTCAGCGCGCCGAACTGCTTCAAATTCTCCAGCGTGAATATGTAGAACGTCTGGCCCGCGACAATCGTCCCGACCACCAGCGCGATCGCGATCGTGATCCCGAAGTTCACCGGAATTCCCGTGTGCGCGATGTAATAGCGGATCGTCTGCCACCCGAACTCCTGCCCCGTCGCCGCGTGCAGTCCCGTCGCCGCCGCGATCCGCCGGCAGACTTCCGCTTCGCTCAATCCCGCCTTCCCCTTCGCCAGAACAAACGACAGTTGATTGCGCTCGCGCCCCACGTACGTCAGCGCCTGGCTGTATCGCGCATAGAAAATCGGCAGATTCTGGAACGGCGCCGACGAGTTGAAGATGCCCTGGATCGTTACCCGCCGGTCGTTCAGCTCCAGCGTCTTCCCCAATTCGTACGGCTGCTTCGGAAAGAAGAATTCGTACCCCACGCGATCCACCAGCACCGCGTCCGGCTGACGCAAATCCTCCGGCGACCCGAGCACCATATCGCGCGGCGCACCGACGAGCGTGGCATCATCGACGCCCATCATCACCACCACACGGAAATTCCCGTCGAGCGCCTTCGCGCGCGGCAGTCCCTTGAACAGCGGCACCGCCCACTCCACACCCGGCACGCCGCGCACGCGATACACATCGTCATCAGTGAGCGCCTTCACCTCGTCGAAGTACTGCGTCTTCGCATCCATCACCCAGATGTTCGCGTCCTTAATGTCTTTGATCTGGCTCGTCGTGCGATCCATGATCCCCGCGAAGATCGAGCTCTGGTGCGACATCAGGAAAGTCGAGAACGCCACCGCGAAGATCAATCCGAGATATTTGGCGCGATCGCCGATCAACATTTGAATCGCCACAAAGTTCATGTCTCAGTCTCCTATGTGAACTATGCTCATTCGATGAACAATGTTCATTCCGGGTGCAAAAAAAAGACCGGTCTAATCCGGTTTTTTTCGCACTCCGTCCACCAGCGTGTTGGCCATCCGCTCGATCAGACGGTTCGGCTCCACAAACGGAAACCCGACACACGTAATCAACAGCGACGTCAGCCCATGCATCCCCGCCCATAATGTCTGGGACAACTCGTCCACATCGTCGCTCACCATCACGCCGGCATCGATGCATTCCTGCACGCCCTGCCGCATGCACTCAAACGCCTGCATGCCCGTCGTCTGAAAGGCCGTGAGCCCTACCCCGTGCATCTTCGCCTGAATAAACGTCAGCACGTAATGATGCGGATGATCCAGGCCAAACTGAATATATGTGCGGATCGCCCGCCGCATTTTATCCAGCGGATCGGCGTTGTCATTTTCGATTGCCTGCATGCGCACAATCAGTTTCGCGAACGTCTCCTCGCAAATCTTGTCGAGGATCTCCGCCTTGTCCCGAAAGTACAAATAGATCGTCCCCGGCGCGTACTCCACCTTGTCCGCAATCTTACGGATCGAAACGCTCTCGTACCCTTCCTTCACGAACAACGTCCGCGCCGCATCGAGAATCTCTTCCCGCAGCCCTTCCTTCTGACGCGCCCGTCTTTGCTTCACTCCCATGCTGAACAGTGTTCAGTTTATGCCCACTGCCGCGTCCTGTCAAGCGAAACTAGTTGGCCAGCGCTGCGCGCGTTAGCTATCTTCCAAATTGCCAGAGAACGTGCGCACGCTCGCAGCAACCGACCGCGAATACGCTTGATAATTGGTCAGCCTCGAGGCTGCGGGGAGGGTGCCCGATGAGATCGATGAACGGCACACGAGCGAAAAGCATCTTGGCCGGCGCTATCGGCGGCCTCGCTGCTTCCTATGTCATGAATCAGTTTCAGTCGCTGTGGGCGAAAGTCGCCAAGGAACCGCCGCAGGAAAGCTCCGGCGAAGACGCAACCGTGAAAACCGCCGAGGCGATTTCCAAATGCCTCCTCCATCATGAGTTGACCGATGCCCAAAAAAAGTGGGCCGGACCTGCTGTTCACTATGCATATGGCACCATCGTCGGAGCCGTATACGGTGCCCTCGCTGAAACCGTGCCCGCGGCCAAGGCAGGCTGCGGAGCCGCTTACGGGGCTGCAGTCTGGTTGGCTGGCGACGAAATTGCCGTATCCGCGCTCGGCCTGTCCCAACCGCCTTCCCAGACTCCGCCGGTCTCCCACGCCAAAGCTCTAGCCTCACATCTGGTCTATGGCGTTACGACGGATTTGGCGAGACAGGCCATTCTACACATTGAAGATTGATTGACATCGTGCGCAGGACGAGCCGGCTCGAAGCGTTCAACGATTCAGTGCTGGCCATCGCGATCACCCTGCCGGTTCTCGACCTGCACGTTCCCCAGGTCCCGCCTGACGGCAACCTGTCGGACGAACTGGCCAAACCTGGCCCTCGTATCTGACCTATGCGCTGAGCTTTCTCGTAATCGGGATTTACTGGGCACGGTCGCACTTTCTGGGCAAACTCCTGCGAAAACCGATCACGCCTACAAACTCCTGAATCTGCTGTTTTTGGCAGCGGTCAGCCTTCAACCGTTCCCAACGCGCGCCTTTGCCGAGCACGTGAAGGTACGCAGTGGCTCTCCTGATTCCAACGCTGTTCTGGACGTGGAAGAGTCCTATGCCGCTAACCACCCATTGTTCGATTCACGGCTGAGTGACCGGCATCTACAGCGAGGAAAGAGAGACTATCTCGTCACCACAGGCATTCTGGCGATCGCAGCGATTGTCACTGCGTTTGAATGGCGGCTCGGCTAACTACCGCGGCGTACCTCCTGCCGCCCCCCACTCCCGAGTACAAGCCGGGCCAGGAGCCGTCTGACGAGCTCGAGGAGGCGAACGAGAAACCCTGCCGGTCGTAACACCAGAGATCTGGGCCGTCACACAAACATGAGATTTATATTTACCCTGCTTTCAGCCACTTGAAATTTTCCTCCCCCTGTAGCCCAAAATCGCCGTGCTACTTTTCGATCAGGTAAAGAGTTGCGCTGACCACGGCGCAATACCAACAGTTTTATGCTGGCCAGCATGCGTTGACCTGAGGTGGTGCTGACGTTCCGTAACCCGGCTAAAGGGGCGGAGCGATCTTCGGTTCGAACCGAAAACATCCGATAGTCGAAGCGGATAGCGTAGAGCGGATAGGCATTGATTGCCGCGC
>JAOAPT010000044.1 GCA_025463045.1 Candidatus Solibacter sp. | reverse complement strand
GATCATCAGCATTCCGTTGGGATTCTTGGGTGCATACTTCGGCACGATCTTGAGCGCGCGCGATAAGGTCTCCGAGCACAAGTTTACGGAACTCGAAGTCCGCGCGAATACGGGACTGGGCGCGGAGAAGGAGTAGGCTGCATCGACCACAATGTCGTCGTTGTCTCAGGCGTACCGGGAAGCGGCAAGAGCACGCTGGCGCAACTGCTGGCGGCCGCATTGCGGCTCCCGGTTTTCGACAAGGACACAATCCTATAAGGCCTGTTTGAGCTGCGCGGCACGGGTGATGCTGCGTGGCGGCGCGCGCTCAGCCGCGAGAGCGATGCGATCTTACGGTCCGAAGCGACGGTCTCGGGCAGGGCGATTCTGGTTTCTCACCGGCATTCTGCCGGGCATGCCTGCGGACTCCGGAACTCCGACCGGTTGGCTTACCGAACTCGCGGCTCGCATGGTCAACGTCCACTGCGTGTGCGACGCCGAAGTCGCAGCCGAACACCTCGTCCGACGCGTGCGGCATCCGGGACACTTGGATTTGGCAAGATCGTACGCCGGGATCCTCGAGAGTATTCGAGCAGTCGCGATGCTGGGGCGATTGCCGGTCGGCACACAGGTCGAGGTGGACACCTCGCAGCCGCTCGAGCTGGAAGGTGTCCTCCGGGCGATTCGCTCTACCTTACGGTCGGGTACTTGATGCCGAGCTGCTCGAGGTAGTTGTCATACTTCGCGGGGTCGTAGTAGAGCTTCTGCATCTGCGGCCGGTACTTCTCCATCGTCTCTTTATTCAGCCAGATCGCGGGCTTGTCTTCGGGCCGCAGGAAGCTCTTGTACTTCACGTCCTTCGTCTGCACGTTGTTGAAGTAGTCCCACGCCTTCGTAACAAGCTCGGGGTGCACCAGGATGTCGAGCATCGTCATCGCCTGCACTTTCGCGCCGGCGATCACTCCCTTGTGCGCGATCGGGGTCGCCATCGCGATACCGTTCGCCCAGTTGTGGCCGGGGCCGCCGGGGATGTTCGAGGGGAAGCGCAGCGTCACTGTCGGCACGTTCCACGAGACGTCGCCGATATCGTCGCTGCCGCCGCCGGTGGGGCCGACCGCGGGACCTTCCGATCCATCGGCGGGCGTTTCGACGCGCGGCGGTCGCATCTCCTGCAGCTTGCTGGCGAGGCCGCGGACCGGCTGCTTCAGTTCCTTCTGCAGACCCTTCGCCATCGTCTGGTCGTCTTCCGACCACTGCGGCAGGCCCACCTTCTTGATGTTCTCGTTCATCGCTTCGGCGATCGCCTTGTTGTAGTGTCCCGGCCACGCGGTGCCCAACATGCGCGACGTGTAGGTCGTGTCGGTCATCAAGGTGGCAGCCTTCGCCATGTTGTCGCCGATGCGCCACATGTCCATGATGTGGTCGTAGTCGGCTTCGCGGAAGTAATACCAGACGCTCGCGGTGGGCGGCACGACATTCGGCTGATCGCCGCCGTTGGTGATCACGTAGTGCGAGCGCTGCGCGAGACGAAGATGCTCGCGGCGGAAGTTCCAGCCCACGTCCATCAACTCGACGGCGTCGAGTGCGCTCTTGCCGCGCCACGGCGCACCTGCCGCGTGAGCGCTCTCGCCTTTGAACATGTATTCGACGCTGACCAGTCCGTTCTGATTGAGCGACGCTCCCCAGGAGACGCCGAGATTGGCGGCGACGTGCGTGAACAGGCAGATGTCGACATCCTTGAACATGCCGGCGCGCACGTAATATGCCTTGGTGCCGACGAGTTCCTCGGCGACGCCCGGCCACAACCGGAGGGTGCCCTGCAGATGCTCGCGCTCCATTACTTTTTTCACGGCGAGCGCGGCGATGATGTTGAGCGGCACGCCGGAGTTGTGGCCTTCGCCATGGCCGGGCGCGCCTTCGATCATCGGCTCATGCCAGCCTACGCCGGGTTTCTGCGAGGCCTGCGGAATGTCGTCGATATCGCTGCCGAGCGAGATGACGGGCTTGCCCGAACCCCAGCTTGCCACCCACGCCGTGGGAATTCCAGCGACGCCGCGCTCGATCTTGAAGCCTTCTTTTTCGAGTAGGCTGGTGAGGTATTTCGAGGTTTCGAATTCCTGGAAGCCGAGTTCGCCGAAGCTGAACACGCTATCCACCATGACCTGCGCCTGTTTCTTCATGGCGTCGATCTGGCCGGCGAGGTCGGCTTTGACGGCTGCTTCCTTTTCTGGAGAGAGCTTCGGTTGCGCCGTTAGAGACACAGCGCACAGGAGCAATGCAAGTGGGAGATTCCGCATTGGGATAGTGTACCCGACGCGGCGGTCGGCGTGCCGCGCGCCGTGGGGCGGGCAATCTTGTGCGCAGCTGCCGTTCAGGAGGCCATTCGCTAGTGCGAACCTCGTCGTGCGTAAGCGACTGCCGGCTGAAAGCGGACTGCAGCCAGGATTGGATGCCGCGCTCCGCGGAGCGGGCAATCTTGCAGGCAGCCGCCTTTCAGGCGGCCACCGCCGATGGCGCGCACCTCGTCGTGCGCGGGCGATTGCCGGCTCTGAAAGCGGACTGCAGCCAGGATTGGATGCCGTGCTCCGCGGGGCGGGCAATCTTGCCCGCAGCCGCCTTTCAGGCGGCGTTCTCGTGTCGCGGCGCTCTTCGTACCCGGCGAGCGCCGGGTGAAAGCCGGCTGCAGCCAGGATTGGCTGTCCACTACCGCGTCGCGATCACTTCCAGGTATTCGGATTCGACGCGGGTACCGCCGCGTGTGCACTGATTGTGGCGAGTCCACAAGGCGTCGAGTTCGGCGCGGAGAGCGCGGCGGCGCTGGCCGTCAAGCATGGCGAAGGCGCGCACTACCGGGCCGAAATTCTCGCGGAAGAACTCCACCACGCTGGCGGGCGGGAACGGGTATTCGAAAGTGTAGAGACGGCGCGTCATGCGCAGGCGCGAGACGTGCGGGCCGAGGCGTTCGCTGACCGTGCCTTCGTCACCCCAGAGCAGCGGCGAGGTCATCGCGGGGAAGACGGAGTGCTTGCACATCGCCTTGAACATCTGGCCGACGAAGCCCTGCTGGGTCCAGTTGACCATCGCGACGGTTCCGCCGGGACGGCAGACACGAGCCATTTCGGCGGCCACCAGTTCGGGCCGCGGAGCGAACATGGCGCCGATCACGCTGGCCACCACGTCGAAACTGCCGTCGGGGAAGCCGAGCGCCTCGGCATCGCCTTCACGGAAGACGGCGTCCAGATGTTGTTCCCTGGCGCGGGTGCGCGCCCGTTCGATCCAATTGGGCGCGAAATCGACGCCGGTGGAGCGCACGCCTTCGCGCGCGGCGATCAGGGCAAGCTGGCCGGAGCCGCAGGCCACGTCGAGCAGGCTGGCGCCGCGCGGAATCTTCAAGCGTTGGAAAAATTCGAGCGCGCCGTCTTCCAGGTAGCGGGAGAAGCGGTCGTAGTCGCCAGACATCCATGTGGTTTGGAGCTGGGACTTTAAAGTGGATACGTCGGAATTGGGTAGGGTCGTACTCATGCGGTTGGGCCGTGGGTAGCGGTAACGTCCCACATCTAGATACGCGGGGTCCCGGCGCAATTCAGCTCACGCTTTTGTAAGCCCTTACGGTGCGGGAATCTAGTGGCCGGTGCCGCAGCAGGGCATGGTCGTGATGATGTCCGGGAGGTCGGATCTCTTCTTCGCGGGGGTGATGTCGGCGACAAAATAATGCTGCGCCGAGAGATTGCGGTAGATCGCTCCGGCGACGCCCGCCGCGATCGGTCCGCTGACGTTGCGCCCGCCGGTGAGCATCACGACCACCACCAGACGGTGCGCGCCGACTTCGTTGAACGAGCCGAACCAGCCCATGTGGCTGGCGGTCTGGAAGTCCGTGCAGGTACCTGTCTTGCCGAGGATCGGTTCGGTGGAATCGTAACCGGCGCGGCGTGCCGTGCCGAAATCAACCGCGCCGCGCATGCCCATTTTGATGTCCTCGATTCCAGTCGGCGCGAGTTGCAAGGGGTGCTTAATCCGGGGTGCGAAGTGCTCGACCTCTTCCTGCGTGCGCGGATATTGCAGGTAGTAGAGTGTGCCGCCGTTGGCGATGGCGCCGAGCAGTGCCGCGAGTTCGAGCGGCGTCATCGAAATCCCAGTGCCGAAGCTCGTCATCAGACCGACGCCGCCGATCTTGGCGGAATCCGGAAAATAGCCGGGCTGTTCGCCGGGGATGTCGAGGCCGGCCTTCTCGCCGAGCCCGAGCATCTCGGCGTAATGGCGCACGCGATCGTACCCCAGGCGCGTGCCCAGAATGTGAAAGTACTGATTGTTGGAGCGCGCCAGTGCCTGCGTCATGTTGTAGCTGACGTAGCGGCTGGTGTAGATCGCGGTGTTCTTGCTGACCAGTCCCTCGGTAAGCGCGGCGAGCGAGGTGACGAGTTTGATGGTGGAGCAGGGCACGAAGCCGGTCTTCAACGCGAGCCTCTGATTCACCATGCTGAGGATGCGGCCATTGGTCGGGTCGACCACCACGACGCTGCCCGCGAAGGTGCCGAGCGCGTTCACGGCAGCGCGGCGGATCGTGAGATCGTCGCCATCCACGTTGTCGCCTACCGTGGGGTCGACGCCGGGGACTTTGGCCTTATAGGGGAGCTTCTTGCTGCGCGACGTGGTGGTTTTCTTCTTCCTTTGCTGCGCCGCCGCTGGGGATGCGATTCCAGCGAGCTGGAGCAAACTATAGACGGCGAAAGGAATCAGAAAAAATCGCTTCATGCGGTATCATTCGGACCAGCACATTATAGCTAATGTGAAGGACAGTACACTACACGAACTTTGGAGTACACATGCTGAAAAGGATTATACTCGCTGGCCTTCTGGGCGGCATGGCGATCTTCGCGTGGGAATTCGTGGCGCATATGGCGACCGCCCTGGCGGAGGCTGGAGTGCGGGCGCTGCCGAAGGAGGCAGCGATACAAGCGGCGATCCGCGAAAATATCGCCGAACCGGGATTCTATCTGTTCCCCGCGCCGGACGAGCGGCCCGGGATGACCGGCGACCAGAAACAAAAGGCGATGAACGACTCGATGGAGCGGGCACGTACCGAGGCTTCCGGAATGATGGCGTGTTTCCGAAAGGGCGCACCTACCAGTTCGGGGCAATGCTCGCGACGCAGTGCGTGCTCGACGTGCTGGCCGCACTGATCGCGGCATTCCTGCTTTCGAAAGCGGCGGTGCATGGGTATTGGACGCGCGTCATGTTTGTCGGTTTGCTGGGGCTGCTGCCGAGCCTGCAGGTCGATCTGCCGCAGTGGAACTGGTACGGCTTTCCGACGACGTTCGCCGCTGCCCAGGTCGTGGTTCACTTCGGCGGCTTTCTGTTGGCGGGGCTGGTGATCGCGAAGATTGTGCGTGAGGCCTGACATCGGCGGGGCGGGCTGTGTGGCGGAAGCGGTACCTCGGGGTATAAAATAGCCGTCACAGTATGCAGCTCATTGGGCGGTACGTGGTAGTGTCCCTCCTCGTCGGCGGGACCGTTTGGGGAGCGGACGATGCAGGCTCGCTGCCGCTCGCGACCTTTCGACAGTACTGCTTCCAGTGCCACAGCAATGCGGCGGCGATGGGCGGAATCCGGCTGGAAACTTTGGCGAGCCATCCACCGGGCGGCGATAATTTTCAGCAGTGGCAGCGGGTGGCGGCGGCGCTCGAGCAATCGCGCATGCCGCCGAAGGGGATGCCGCAGCCGGGGGACCCACAGCGCGCGCAGGTGGTCGCGGCGATCCGCGGACAGTTGAACGCGTACGTGAAGCTGCACGATGGCGAGCCGGGACGGGTGACGGTGCGGCGGCTGACGAGCGGCGAGTATGGCTACGCGGTGCGCGATCTGACCGGGATCGATATCGACACGGGGATCGACGCGGCGAGCGATTCGGTCGGTGGGGAAGGCTTCACGAACTTCGGCGACGTCCAGTTCATGCAGGACGCGAGTCTGGAGCACTATCTCTCGGCCGCGAAGAAGATCGCGGATCATGCGGTGATCGGGTCGGGGCCGATTGAATTTTTCGCGGACCCGGGGAAGACGGGCTTAGAGCTCTCGGCGGTCACGCGGATTAAG
>JAOAPT010000034.1 GCA_025463045.1 Candidatus Solibacter sp. | reverse complement strand
CGGCGACTAAAGATTTTCTCTCCCCGTCCCTACTCGAAATTCCTCTTAAAATCCTCGAACGCCCTCTTCAACTCCGCCACTTCCTGCTCCAGCACCGCGATCCTCTCACGATCCGACGGACCGCGCCCCGCAATCTCCGGAGCAGCCTCCTCCCCCGCCTCGACATCGCCCGCCAGCAACTGCGCCCACCGCTGCTCCTTAAATCCCGCCTGCCGCGGCAGCTTCTTCACGAACTCGATCTCCGCCAATCGATTCAGCGTCGACTCCACCCCTTCTAAATCGTCGAACGTGAAAATCCGCTCCGTCCGCCCGCGCAACTCGCCGACCGTCTGCGGACCGCGCAGCATCAGCACGCACATCGCCGCCGCCTCGCGCCGTCCGAGATTGAATTTCTCGACGAACCGCTGCTCGTGCTTCGGCACGCGGCTCTCCCCGCTGATCCGCGACGCCAGGCCCTTCGCCCGCAGTTCGTGCAGCGCCGTCTCCACCGTCTCCTCGTCGAAGTTGACCACCGGCTCACGATTGGACTTCTGATTACACGCATTCACCAGCCCGTTCAACGACATTGGATAATAATCGGGTGTGGTCGCTTCTTTTTCCATGAGTGCGCCGAGCACGCGCAGCTCCGCAGCGTCCAATTGCCAGTCCATCTTTTCAGTGTACGTTGTTACTATGTGATTTCAGCGATGTCGTACGAATGGACCGAACCCGTCCGCGCCGGGCGCCGCCGCCACGCGGAACAGTCTCCGCGAAACATCCACGACGAGATCACCACCGCCACTCGCCGCGCCGCCGATGCCCTCTTTCAACAGCAGGCGCCCGGCGGCTTCTGGTGCGGTGAACTCACCGCCGACACCACGCTCGAATCCGATTACATCCTCCTCCAGCTCTGGCTCGATCAGCCCGACGATAGCGGCTGGCACCCGCGTGCCCACGCCCGCATCGCTCGCGCCGCCCGCTCCATCCTCGATCGCCAACTGCCCGATGGAGGCTTCAACATCTACGCCGGCGGACCCTCCGACGTCAGCGCCTCCGTCAAAGCCTACTGCGCGCTCAAGCTCGCCGGGTTCGATCCCGAGAGCGATCCGCTGCGCCTCACCCGCCAACGCATTCTAGCGCTCGGCGGCCTCCAGGCGGCCAACAGCTACGTCAAGATCAACCTCAGCCTCTTCGGCCTCTACCCGCGCAAACACGTGCCCTCCGTGCCGCCCGAAATCGTCATGCTGCCCGGCAACGTGCTCTACGAAATGTCCTCATGGACGCGCTCCATCCTCGTCCCGCTCTCTATCGTGCAGGCGCGCGGATCCAACCGCCGCGCGCCCACCGGCTTCAATCTCGACGAACTCCTGCTCCCCGGCGTGAAACTCGCCCTGCCCAAACGCAAAGGCCTCTCCGTCCTCTTCCACCATCTGGACCGCATGTTCAAGGTCTGGGAAAAGCGCGGCAGCGAGCGCATTCGAGGCGCCGCCATCCGCGAAGCCGAACGCTGGGTCCTCGCCCGCACCCACTACACCGAAGGCCTCGGCGCCATCTACCCCGCGATGATGTACTTCATCATGGCGCTCGACGCGCTCGGGTACGCCGAGGACCAGCCCGATCGCACCGAAGCCATTCGCCACTTTGAATCGCTCCTCATCGAAACCGGGGATATCGAGACCGGGGATCGCTTCCTGTTCCAGCCCTGCGTCTCCCCCGTCTGGGACACCGCCATCTGCGCCTTCGCGATGGGCGAGGCGGGCATCACCGACGATCCGCGCATGACGCGCGCCGCCGATTGGCTGATCAGCAAAGAGGTCCGCCGCAAAGGCGATTGGAGCGTCAAACGCCCCGACACCGAACCCTCCGGCTGGGCCTTCGAATTCGCCAACGAGTTCTATCCCGATATCGACGACACCGCCATGGTGCTGCTCGCCCTCATGCACGCCAAGGGCTCCAATCCCGAAGCCCACGCCGCCGCCGAACGCCGCGCCGTCAACTGGCTGCTTGCCATGCAATCGAGCGACGGCGGCTGGGCCGCCTTCGATGTCGATAACAACTGGGCGATGCTCAACCAGGTTCCGTTCGCCGATCACAACGCGATGCTCGACCCCACCTGTCCCGATATTACCGGCCGCGTCGTCGAGTGTCTCTCGCGCCGCGGCATGGGTGCCCACGATGCCGTACGCCGCGGCGTCGCCTATCTCTTACAAACTCAGGAGAAGGATGGCAGTTGGTACGGACGCTGGGGCGTCAATTACATCTACGGCAGTTTCCTCGCCATGCGCGGCCTCGCCGCCAGCGGCGCACCGGGCGCGCGCGATGCCGTCGATCGCGCGGCTAAGTGGCTGCGCGCCATTCAGAATCCCGACGGAGGCTGGGGCGAGTCATGCGCCAGTTACTCGCGCGATTGCTATGTGCCCGCGCCCAGCTCCGCTTCCCAGACCGCGTGGGCCTTACTCGGCCTCTGTGCCGCCGGCGACCGCGAGTCCGCGCAGTTTCGCCGCGGCGTCGAGTATCTGCTGAGTCTCCAGACCGCCGACGGCAAATGGCCCGAAGGGGCTACCACCGGCACAGGTTTCCCCAACGTTTTCTATCTCACTTACGCCATGTACCGGGACTACTTCCCCCTATTGGCCCTATCTCAAGTGTGACCCTTCGCTCTGGTTTCGCCTAATATTTACGATTTACCGGGTGCTCTCGTCGGAATTTTGTGACATAATCCCGCGCATGCACTCAGCCATTCGAATCGCCCTCGTCGGCGATTACAACGAGCTCCAAAGAGCTCACCAAGCCATTCCCAGGGCCCTGTCCGCCGCCATGGAAGGCGGAGTGGAAACTGCGTGGATTTCAACTGACTCAATCGCCAGAGGAGATTCACTGGCTGACTTTGACGGCATCTGGTGCGTTCCCGGAATGCCATACCGAAACGCTGACGGAGCGATAGCCGCGATCCGATTCGCCCGCACCGGCAAACTCCCGTTCCTCGGCACTTCCGCCGGGTTCCAATACGCGCTGATCGAGTTCGCCCGCAACGCCATGGGCTTCACCGACGCCGATCACCAGAAGAGCAATCCCAAGGCGGCGATGCCCCTGATCACCCCGCTGGGCTGCGGCCTCGCCGGCGTCAAGGCCCGCGTCCGCTTCGTGAACGGCTCGCACCTCCACCGCGCCTATCGCACGCCCGATTCGATCGAGGAATACCACTGCAGTTTCGGGCTCAACAACCGCTATCGCCGCCTGATCGAAAGCGGTCCGATGACGGTCACCGCCCTCGACGACCAGCACGACGTCCGCGCCGTCGAACTCGATGGCCATCCCTTCTTCGTCGCGACCCTCTTCCAGCCCGAAATGCGCGACCCGGCGAGTCCTCTTGTACACGCATTCGTCGGCGCCTGCCGCCGCAAACACGAACACCTGACCACCAAAGCCGCCAGCTAACCGTCGGACAGGCCTGGCGGCCTGTCCGCCCCTTGGCGCACATTACACACTAAATCGATAGACATTTATTTCGCCAGGCCCTTGACGGCCCGCACGATTGTCCATAAAATTGATAGACATTATGGACATTAGAATTCTCGCT
>JAOAPT010000030.1 GCA_025463045.1 Candidatus Solibacter sp. | reverse complement strand
CGCGCTTGAGACTGTCGAGATCGAGCTCGCCGGTCGGAGTGAAAGGGGTGGGGAGAACGGAGTATACGCCTTCGAGCTTCATACCGCTGTTACTTTAACAGGCATGACGGAATTGGCCAGGGTCTGCTCGACGATGTGGCTCAAGAATCGGCGCGCGCGAGTTGCGCTGGCGAAGGGGCGGCTGGCCAGGATCGCTTCCAAATGCCGGCGAACTTCTTCCGGAGTTGGCTGCGGCGTCGGCGCGATCGAGGGCCCTGGCACGTTCCCCCATGATAACTGTCTGGAGCGTGATCTTATTGCAGGACGCTGGCGACAGTTTCGAGGGCGGCGAAGCACTCGCGCAGCCAGGTGCGGCAGTAGCGGCGCTCGGTGAAGCCGAAGTTTCCGGTCTGGCCGTCGGCGAAGGCTGCGAAAGCGACACTGGCGCGGTCGACGGACTGGTAGACGGAGCCATCCAGGGCGGGGAAGTTGATTTCGCGCGCGCCGATGGCGAGCAGGTCTTTGCGGACTTTGGAGTTGTCATAGACGTCGAACTTGCCGGCGACGCCGAAGTTCTTGACGATGACGTAGTTGACGTCGCGGCCGAGAGCCGTAAAGCATTCCTTTAGGTGGCCGACGCTATCGACCGCTCCGCCAAGGACATAGACGACGGTGATGCCGAGGCGTGCGGCTTCGGCTTCCTCGAGCGCGCCGGCGCGATAGAGCCAGCCCTTAACGTCTTCGCCGGAGCGGGCGCCGAGATCGACGAGCGCGAGCCGCTTGCCGGTGCCTTCCATCACGTAATCGAGGACGGGCGCGATGGTGTTCGCATTTTCGACATCGACGGGAGCGGTGACGTCGGGGTGGAAGCGGAGGAGCTGGCCGGTGGAGCCTTCGGCGTCAAAGGCGCGGAAGGTGTTGTCTCGCGAGTTGAGGAAATCGGCGATGACGCGGGCGACGGTGGTCTTGCCGACGCCTCCCTTTTCGCCGTGCGTCAGGATCAGGCGCGGCTTCTCGTTGGCGGTTTTCTTTTCGGTGACGGTAGCAGTGCTCATAAATTAAAGATCCTCGATTCTTGAGAATGGATGAGTGCGATGGGGGCGCGCAGGTGGAGCCAGGCGCAGGGGCTTTGGCGCGTTCGGCGCAGGTTCCCGATCGCGCAACGACGCGATGCGGGCTTCCAGGACATCCAGCATTTCCACGATTGAAAGTGGCTCGACACACGTCTGCTGCATGATCGACAAGGGATATCAGCGAAAGGTCTACCTGCGGACTGGACCCATTCGTAATGGTAGCGCATCGGGCGCGCCGGATAAAACATTTTTGTGGATTTGCGTGCGCCCGATTCGGTACCAGAAAAAGAGAGACAAGCCCGGAGGCCTGTCTTACGCGAGGTCGAAGAGGAGGATTTCGGAGGTGGGGTCGGCGCCGGCGATCGCGATCGACGATTCGGCGGTGACGGAGGCGGCGTCGCCGGCGGTCAGCGGTTGGCCATTGACGGAAGCGGCGCCGCGGATCACGTGGACCCAGGCTTTGCGGCCGGGGGCGAGTTGGTGGTCGAGCTGTTTGGAATTTTCGACTTGGCCGATGAACACCCGGGCGTCCTGGTGGATTTTGAGCGTGCCGTTGCCGCCCTCGGGTGAGGCCACGAGGCGGAGCTTGCCGAGCTTCTCGGATTCGGTGAGCGAGAGCTGCTCGTAGCCGGGCGTCAGGTGGTACTCCGCGGGCTCAATCCAGATCTGGAGGAAGTGGACCGGGTCAGTCGTGCTGCCGTTGAATTCGCTGTGGACAATTCCGGTGCCGGCGGTGATGCGCTGCAGGTCGTTGGCCTCAAGCGTCTCGACGTTGCCCATGCTGTCCTTGTGGGCGAGGGCGCCGCTAAGGACGTAGGTGAGGATCTCCATATTGTCGTGGCCGTGCGAGCCGAAGCCCTTACCGGGGCTGACGCGGTCTTCGTTGATCACCCGCAGAGGGCCGAAGCCCATGTGCTTGGAGTCGTAATAGCTCGCGAAAGAAAAGGTGTGGTAGGTGTTCAGCCAGCCGTGATTGGCGTGGCCGCGTTCATCGCTCTTGCGGATAGTCGTCATGATTTTCTCTTATGCTGCGCGTTCGAGTTTTCGTGAGAGTTCGGAGGCGAGCGCGTCGACCAGGGCGTGCAATCCCTCGATATCCTCTGGGCGCGTGAGGCGGCCATCGGCATCGAGTGCCTCGGCGGCGCGGGGGATCGAGAGATCCTGCGGAATGACGGTGACGCGGATCATCTCCAGGAGTTGGCGGAGCTGCTGAAGGACGCGGCGTCCGCCACCGGGTCCCGGGGAAGCGCTGAGGATCGCCGCGAGTTTGTCGGCGAAAACGTGCAGGTGACGCTCGCCGGGTTCGGGACGGGAGATCCAATCGATCGCATTCTTTTGGACTGCGGGGTAGCTGCCGTTGTACTCGGGGGAGGCGATGACGAAGGCGTCGACGTCGCGGGCGACATCTTTTAAAGCTTTGGCTGCCAGCGGCATACCTTCGGTAGCTTCAAGATCTCCCTCATAGAGCGGCATCGGGTAATCCCGCAGGTCGGCGAAGGTTGCGTCCAAACCGGCGGCCTGGAGCGCTTCCACGATCTGTGGCGCCAGTTTGCGGTGAATGGAGTCCTTTCGGGTACTGCCGGCCAGGACCAAAATCTTCGGTTTCCTCATCTGTCCCTCCAATGTATCTTCGTATCAAGATATCTGATGGGGAGCGGTCCGAAAAGATTCAAGACGGAAAGAAGCTATGCGCGTCTATCCATAGGAAATCTATATGAACAAAGATCTTCTCCCCGGAACGTTGGAAATGCTGGTGTTACAAACACTTCTTCGAGGACCGCTGCACGGGTACGCGATCGCGCAATCCATCGAACAGGTCTCCGACGATCTGCTTCAGGTGGAAGAGGGGTCGCTTTACCCGGCCTTGCAACGGCTGCTGCGAGAGGGCTGGGTGACGGCGGAGTGGGGCGTGTCGGCTCGCAATCGCAAGGTCCGCACCTATTTAATAACGCCGGAGGGACGGGCGCAATTGGAACGGGAGGTTTCGAGTTTCGAACGTCTGATGAAGGGCATCACGCAGGTGATGAAACCGGTGGAGGAGGCATGAGCCGATTCTGGCGTCTTTTCCGGAGGAGTAAAGAGGAGCGCGTGCTCGCCGAGGAAATGCGCGCGAACTTCGAGGAGCGTGTCGACGAATTGATCGAGCGCGGGATGGCGCGCGACGCGGCGACGCGGGAGGCGCGGCGGCGGTTCGGCAACACGACGCTGGCGGCGGAACGCAGCCGTGACGTCTGGAGCTATCCGTTCCTCGAGAATCTGCTGCACGATTTTCGGTACACGGTGCGGATGCTCGCGAAGAATCCGATGTTCGCGGCGGTGGTGGTGCTGCCGCTGGCGCTCGGGATTGGGGCGAACACCGCGATCTTCACGCTGGTGGACGCCGCGCTGCTGCGCGGACTTCCCTACCGCCAGCCGGATCGCCTGGTACACCTGTTCGAGACGAAGTCGAACGGCGCCGATCCGCACGAGGCGTCGTATCCGGACTATCTGGATTGGAAAAGCGCCCACCAGTTCGTGGAAGGCGTCGCGGGGTATACGAGCTACGGGCTGGGCGGTACGCTTTCGGGAGCGGGCGAGCCGGAGCGGATTGTGATCGCCGGGGCGAGTCCGGAGTTCTTCCCGCTGCTCGGCGTGCAGGCGGCGCGCGGGCGGACGTTCCTGCCGAATGAAGATCGGCCGGGAGCATCGCGGGTGGCGGTGTTGAGTGACGGCTTGTGGCACAGGCGGTTCGGCGCGGACCCGGGGATCGTCGGCCGCGACATTCTGTTGAACGGCAGGGGAGTGAAAGTGGTCGGCATCCTGCCGGCGAACTTTCAGTTCGGACTGGTGGGCGCGGCCGATTTGTGGATGGTCGCATTCCCCAGCCCGAATCAGCGGCAGCGGCGGTACTGGCATTGGATGAGCGTGATCGCGCGGCTCAAGCCGGGTGCGACGTTGGCGCAGGCGCAGGCGGAGATGAACGGCGTGTCAGCGGGGATTATTCGTCAGGATCCGAAGCATGCCGAGACGGCGATCCAGGTGAAACCGCTGCAGGAAGTCATGGTGGTGAATGTGCGCCCGGTGCTGCTGGCGTTGCTCGGGACGATCGCGCTTGTGCTGTTGATTGCGTGCGCGAATGTGGCGAACCTGCTGCTGGCGCGATCGACGGCGCGGCAGAAGGAATTCGCGGTGCGCGGATCGCTGGGGGCGAGCCGGGGCAGGCTGGTGCAGCAGTTGCTGACCGAGAGCCTGACGCTCGCGGCGCTCGGCGGCGCCCTGGGGATCGCGGTGGCGCATTGGGGAATTCGCGCACTGGTGGGTGTGGTGCCGCAGGCGATGCGCGTGACGATGCCGTTCCTCGACGGGCTGGGGCTGCATTGGGGAATGCTCGGGTTCACGGCGGCGGTCTCGGTGGCGACCGGCGTGTTGTTC
>JAOAPT010001013.1 GCA_025463045.1 Candidatus Solibacter sp. | reverse complement strand
ATTATTCGAAGCACCCTGAGCGCAACGTTTCGTGTTCAATCGAGAATCCGATGCCGCCGCCCTCGCGATATTATCCGATGCAGCGTTGGTCCTTGAGCGACATCAAGCAGCATGCCGGCGAAACCGTACTGCTCGACCTTGCGCCGGACAAACTGGAGATGTTACAACAGGCCGGATACCGGACTACACTACACACGTACGGCGGTATCGTCGTGGTCTTCCTCGAATAACTTTGCGATTAGTGAGTTGCGGGCTGCAGAAACTCCACTTCGCACCGGTCGGAGTAAGATCCCGTGCCCGATTCGAAACGGATCGCGCCCACCGGGCAAGCGATCGCGCCGTCCTTGAACAGCGTGGCGAATTCGGCGAGCGAGCCGGGCAGGAAATTGCCCATTACGGGCGACGACAGGACATCCATTACGACGCGCCGTGGAGCGCGCGGGCCGGAACAGGTGTTCTCCACCGCATCGACTTCCGAAATTCGGAAAGCCAGCTTGCGCAGTTTTCCCTTGGTGTTCAAGCCACACGTCATCCGCCAAAACACCGGCGCCGGTGAAGCGGGAAGGCGCAGTCCTTCGGCCGGCGAGACGGCCGTGCGGGCGATCGATTCAAGCCGTTGAAAGCGCGGCGCGGCGCGCCTTTCGAGCAGCAGGTTGACCCGCCCGAGCATCCGCGTATCGTACCAGCGGTAGATCTCCAGCCACATGGCCGGCGTCTCCGCCCATGCATCTCGCATATCGATGCTGCCGCCGTCGAAGAGCAGGAAGCGGGGACCGCGATCGCGAACCCACTCTGCGTTCAAATTGTCGAGATACGGTGTGTACGCGGAGTAGCGCTGCACCACTGGATAGATTCTTAGGTTCAGACCGTCGACGAACGCGCCGCTGTAGCGAAGCGAGAGCGACGCGACGGGGGAGTCCCCGACGATCGTCCGGACCTCCGGTTCCAGGCGTAAATCCGGCGCGTTCGCCAGTTCGCCCTGCGCGGCGGCGAGCAGGCCCCGGCGAACCGCACCATAACGGACCAGGGCCTTCGCCGCATGCGAACTTGCGCGCAATCCGCTAACCTCCGCGATCAACGTTCGAAAATCGGCGAGCGGGATCACGTAATCCTGCCAAAGCATGAGGAATGGTGCAAAGATGGCGAGCCCCACGACCAGGCGCGAACTCTGCTTCCAGCAGACCGGAAGAGCCGCCAGTCCCATTGCCAGCGCGGCGAAGCAGATGAAGTTCGCCAGATGAGCATCCTGGCGCACGAAGCCGTGCTTTACGCTTATCATCATCGGCCCGGCCAGCAGGAGCGCGAAGAAGACGCCGAGTTTTCGGTTTTCCACCGTGAGCAGCAGGAGGATCGCGCACAGCAGAAGGATCACCTCCGCGCCCATCAGGAATTCGACCGGCCTGCCCCACGTCGACATGGCGACGCTGAAGCCCGAGGCAATCTCGCGGCTTGCGTCCAGATAGGCTTTGAGCGCCGCCATCGTCGGGAGGGTAAGCCAGCACACGAAAGCCGCGGTGACGGTCGGGATGACCGCCGCGAGCACCAACTCACGCCATGCTTTCGCTCGAACGCGAATGAACTGGTCCAGGAGGAAGCCAGCGAGCGCGCCTCCTGCAATCAGGCCTCCGGTGAGTTTGATCAAAGGGATGATGCCGATCAGCACGAGCGCGCCAACGTAGCGCAACATGCCGCCGCGCAGCCGGATCATCACCAGGAGAATCAAAACGCCCGCGATCAGCAGGTTTTCGACTCCCATGTGATTAAACCAGAACAAGGGCGCTGCGAGCGAGAGGAAGATCGAGTAGGCGCCAAGGTTCCGCAGCGAAAGGCCGCTTCGGTAAAACAGGTCCGACGCAATCGCAATCAGGAGTGCCCAAATTGCGAATTGAAACACGAGGGCCTTCGCGAGATTATTGCCGATGTCTTGCGGGAATACGAGGTAGCCGAGCGGGCCCGTGGTCCACACAACGTCGCTGCCGGTCGACAGTCCATGCGCGGCGGCGTAGTTGAGCGCGAAGACCCACGTGTCGTCGAGACCCAGCGTCACAGGCCAGTAACGGACCGGGCAGAGAACCAACACCACGAAGACAAACAGGAGTGCCCGGACTGCGCGCCGAACCACGTCGCTCACTTGCGAGGCTTCACCACGAACACGAGCTGGTAGCCGAGGATACCCGGAAATAGCGTGGTAGCCGCGGCGAGTACCCGTGTGACCACGCGTGCGAAGAAGTTGTCGGGAGAGACTCCGAGAATCAGCTCGACCGGCATGACCGTGAGTTTCTCCTCCACGATCTCATAGCCGTTCTCGCGCAGAAACTGGCGGGCGGTCTTGCGCGTGAAGAAGCGCAAATGAGTGCGGTCCATGATCCCGCGGTCGGCATAGTTGAACTTGCCGAAAAGCAGGGCGATACGGACGGTCACATTGGCGACATTGGGGACCGAGACGACGACGGTACCGTGCTGCTTTACTACGGTCCCGGCCTCGCGGAGCAGGATCTCCGGCCGCGGCAAGTGTTCGAGGACGTCGAGCAGCAGCACCCGGTCGAAGCGCCTTCCGTTAACCAGCGCGGCGAGCCCGGGCTCGGGCGCGGCGAGATCCATGGAGAAGTACTGCTCCATGGCGTCGGCGCGCGCGGCGGTAGGCAGCGCGTCGATCCCGGTCACGCGATTTTCATTCGCGGCAAGCCGTTCGGCAAAGAAACCCTCGCCGCAGCCGATGTCGAGCACGTCGTGATTGCGGCCGGTGAGGCGCGCGGCGTAAACGTGGCTCGAGAAATGCGACGTCTTCACGGGATAGTGGACGAAGTACTCGGCGAACTCGGGGGCTTCACGCACGCCGCGGCAGGTCTTCCGATAGCGGCGGACGGCGCGCACCACGTCCTTCGCGTAGCGCAGGCCATCGACGCGGCAAAGCTCGGTGCCGTAGTAGGTCGGGATCGGGACTTCGGCGATGCGCATCCGTTGATGGTGCAGCTTGATGATGATCTCCGTATCGAAATGGAAATCGTTCGTCATGTGCGAGAAGTCGATGGCGGCGAGGGCGTGAAGATCGTACGCCCGATAGCCGCTGTGAAACTCCGTGAGACGCAGGCCGAGCGCGCGATTTTCGATCGTGGTAAGGATGCGGTTGCCGACGTACTTATACAGGGGCATGCCGCCCTTGAGCGGGCCGCCGAAATCGGTCATCATGCGCGAGCCGAAGACCGCTTCCGCCTCGCCTTTGACCAGTGGGTGATACAGGCGCGCAAGAATTTCAGGCGCGTATTGGCCGTCGCCGTGGAGCAGGATGACGATGTCGAAACCGCGTTCCTGGAAGTAGCGATAGCCGGCCTTCTGGTTGCCGCCGTAACCCAGATTGCGCCGGTGTTTGAGCACGTGGAGCTTCGGCAAATCGCAGAGCGTTTTCAGACCCACCGCGAGTTCGAAGGTCGAATCCGGGCTCGCATCGTCGAAGACGGCGACCTCTTCCACGTTGCTCCAAACGCTCGGCGGAATGCGCTTCAGGACGGAGACCAACGTCGAGGTGGCGTTGTAAGTGACGATCAGGATGCCGATTCGCTTGCCTTCGCAATCGGCAATCGACGGATCCACGGCCGACGCATAGTTCGGACGTGGTTCGTACGGCAGTTGCACAGCGGGCTGGACCGGAGTCTGCATCTTGGGATTTGAACTCGGAGACAATACAGGGTCTTTAGCGAATCGTACCATAGGGCAACAGGCTCTTGGGCGAAGACCGGGCGCCCGACGCGACACCCGATACCAGCAGGTTTTGTTACTCACATCCGAGCCGCGCCGAGGGTTTCCGCCAGGTATGCTACATTTGCTTTTGCCGCGGGCGGCGAATAGGGGATCCTTGGGAATCGCAGGCGTGCAGACATGCTTTAAGCGGGTGACGGCGAATGAAGCCACCCTCGGCGCGCTATTCCTGATCAGCGCCGCGATTCAAATGCAGAACGGACACCTGTCGCGGCCCGCGCTGGCGGCCGTCACGTTCGGGCTTGCCTGCTGCGCCTGGGGAATTGTCTCGGAGGACCGCGGCTTGCGCTGGCCCGGGCCCTACCTGATGCTCGGGTGGGAACTGGTCGCGCTATTCTTCGCGCGTCCGACGGCCGCACTTTCGGCCGATGCGGCGCCGTTCCGAATGGGTATCGTTTTCTGCGCGGCCGCGGCGATCGCGGCGTGTGCGCT
>JAOAPT010000985.1 GCA_025463045.1 Candidatus Solibacter sp. | reverse complement strand
AAAACTCACCGCAACCACAAGGAAGATCGTCGCCCAGATTCGACCGGTTCAACCCTGAGCCCTCTTTTTTTATCGGCGTTCATCGGCGTTCATCGGCGGCTAAAGGTTTTCTCTTAAATTACCGTATTACCAAACGAACCCCAGAAGTGCTTGAAACCATTGAGAACCCAATCCGAAGCTCCCCCTGAATCCGCGCCTCCCGCGCGCTCTTCGCTACAATTAAATTTAGTCCACCTCACATAAGGAACCTCCGTGACAGGTCACGAAATCAGACAGCGTTTTCTCGACTTTTTTGCCGAACGCAGCCACCGCGTAGTGCGCAGCTCGTCCCTCGTTCCCGCCAACGACCCGACCCTGCTCTTCACCAACGCCGGCATGAACCAGTTCAAGGACGTCTTCCTCGGACTGGAAAAGCGCGACTATTCGCGCGCCGCCAGCTCGCAAAAATGCGTTCGCGCCGGCGGCAAGCACAACGACCTGGAAAACGTCGGCTACACCCGCCGCCATCACACCTTCTTCGAAATGCTCGGCAACTTCAGCTTCGGCGACTACTTCAAAGCCGAGGCCATCGAGTTCGCGTGGGACCTCATCACCAGGGAATACGGCCTCCCCAAGGACAAGCTCTACGTCACCGTCTTCCGCGAGGACGACGAAGCCGAACTCCTCTGGCAGAAGGTCACCGGCATCCCCAAGAGCCGCATCTTCCGCCTCGATGAGAAAGACAATTTCTGGCAGATGGGCGAGACCGGCCCCTGCGGACCCTGCTCCGAAATTCACTACGATCTCGGTGTCGAAGCCGCCGAACCCGGCCGCGAGCACGAGCAGTTCCCCAGCGATGCCGGCGGACGCTTCGTCGAAATCTGGAACCTCGTCTTCATGCAGTACGACCGCGACACCAGCGGCAAACTCAACCCGCTCCCGCGTCCCTCCATCGATACCGGCATGGGCCTGGAGCGCATCGCCGCCATCCTGCAGGGCAAGATCACCAACTACGATACCGACCTGATCTATCCGATCATCGAGCACGCCGCCGGAATGTTCGGCGTCACTCCCGGCGCCGACCCGCGCACCGATACCGTCCTCCGCATCGTCGCCGATCACGCGCGCGCCACCGAGTTCCTCATCCACGATGGCGTCGTGCCCTCTAACGAAGGCCGCGGCTACGTGCTCCGCAAAATCATGCGCCGCGCTCTGCGCAACGTGCGCATGATCGGCGTCGAGGATCCCTTCCTCTACAAACTCACCGGCTTCGTCGCCGAGCTGATGAAGGGTCCGTACCCCGAACTCCTCGAAAGCATCCAGCGCGTCGCCCGCGTTACCAAGGACGAAGAGCACCGCTACGCCACCACCTTCCTGGTCGCCGAGCGCGTCTTCAACGACGCCATCAAAACCATTCAGGGCAGCACCATTCCCGGCCCGCTTTCCTTCAAGCTCTACGACACCTACGGCCTCGCGCTCGATGAGCAGGAAGACATGGCCCGAGAGCACGGACTCGCCATCGATCGCGCAGCCTTCGATACCGAGATGGAGCAGCAGCGCGAACGCGCGCGGGCCAGTTGGAAGGGCGCCGAAAAGGCCGCAGTCACGCCCGCCTACCAGAAACTGCTCGAACAAGGCCGCACCAAATTCCTCGGCTACAAGGAAGTGGAAGCCACTTCGCGCGTCGTCGGCCTCATCGTCGACAAGGAACCCGTGCAGCAGATTCCCGCCGGTGCGAAGGCCGAGCTCGTCCTCGACCAGACGCCCTTCTACGCCGAATCCGGCGGACAGGTCGGCGATCACGGCGTGCTCTATTCGGCCGCCGGCGAGAAGGTCGCCGACGTCGAAACCGCCTTCCCCGGCGTCCCCGGCCTCACCGTTCATCGCATCACCGCGCACGCGCCCATCGCGGTCGGCGACACGCTGCGCGCCGAAGTCGCCGTCCCGCTGCGCGATGCCACGCGCCGTAATCACACCGCCACACATCTCCTTCACGCGTCGCTGCGCACCGTGCTCGGCAAGCATGTGAAGCAGGCCGGCAGCATCGTCGATCCCGGCCGTCTGCGCTTCGACTTCACACACTACGCGGGGCTCGATCACGCCGAGCTCGAAGAAGTCGAGCGCCTGATGAATCAGGAGATCCTCCGCAACACCGCCGTGCAGACCGATATTCTGCCGCTTGACCAAGCCATCGCCACTGGCGCCATGGCGCTCTTCGGCGAGAAGTATGGCGACGAAGTGCGGGTTGTCTCTGTCCCCGGTTTCAGCCGCGAGCTCTGCGGCGGCACCCACGTGCAGCGCACCGGCGATATCGGGATGGCGAAGATCGTCTACGAAGGCAGCATCTCGGCCGGTGTACGCCGCATCGAAGCCATCACCGGCGAGGCCGCGCTCCGTCAGTATCAAGAGACAATCGGCGCCGTTAAACGCGTCGCCGAGCTCGTCAAAGTCAGTGAACCCGCCCTCATCGAGCATGTCGAAAAGATGCTCGCCAACGAGCGCGCGCTCGAGAAGCAAGTTGAGCAGCTCAAGAACAAGCTCGCGCAAGCCGCCGTCGGCGCGCTCGACGCGCAGGCACGCACCATCAAAGATGTGAAGGTCGTCGCTGCTCGGCTCGACAGCATGGACCGCCAGCAGATGCGCGCGTTGGCCGATGCGCTGCGCAACAAATGGAAGTCCGCTGTCGTCGCCCTCGCGTCCGTCGAAGATGGCAGCGTCGCGATCATCGCTGCCGTCACCAAAGATCTGACCGCGAAGGTGCACGCCGGCAAGCTCGCCGGGAGCATCGCCCAGGCCGTCGGCGGTAAGGGCGGCGGGCGTCCCGATATGGCCGAAGCCGGTGGCAAAGATCCCGCGGGACTCGACGCAGCGCTTGAAGCTGTCTACACGGAAGTAGAAAGCAAGCTGTGACCGAGACCTTCGACACGCTCGTGGTGGGCGCCGGCCCCACCGGCCTCGCCTGCGGCATCGAACTGGAACAGCGCGGCGTCAAAACCGTGCTCATCGAGAAGGGGTGCGTGGTGAATTCGATTTACCACTACCCCACCAACATGAGCTTCTTCACCACGCCCGAGCTGCTGGAAATCGGCAACATCCCGATGACCAGCCTCAACGAAAAGCCCAACCGCACCGAGGCGCTGAAGTACTACCGCAAGGTGGCAGAGCACTACAAGCTCAACGTCCATCAGTACGAGCGCGTCGATCGCATCGCCGGCGAGGACAACGCGTTCGAAGTCTTCACTACCGATCGCCTGGGCGGGAACCACCTATACCGCGTGCGTAAGATCGTTCTCGCCACTGGCTATTACGATGTGGCCAACAGGTTGAATGTGCCCGGCGAAGAACTCGACAAGGTACTGCACTATTACAAGGAGCCCCATCCGTACTACAACCACGACGTGGCCGTGATCGGCGCTAAGAATTCCGCTGCCATCGCCGCGCTGGAGCTATTCTGGACCGGCGCTCGTGTCACATTGATTCACCGCGGTCCGGCGATCTCCGATTCGGTGAAGTATTGGATCAAGCCCAATATCGAGAACCGGATCAAGGCCGGCGAAATCCGCGCTTATTTTAATTCGCGCGTAATCGAAATTCAAAAAGATTCGCTGCGAATTGCAACGCCGACCGGGGAAGTCACCATCGCCAACGACTTCGTCTTTGCGCTCGTCGGGTACCGTCCGGATTTGGAATTCCTCGCTGCAACGGGAATTACGCTGGAACCCGATACGCTGCGTCCGCGCACCAATCCCGACACGCTCGAAAGCACGCGCGCGGGGATCTTTCTCGCCGGAGTAATTGTCGCTGGAATGCACACGAATGAAATATTCATCGAAAATGGCCGCTTTCACGGCACGTTAATCGCTGGCGCAATTGCTTCACAATTAGCCTTATAACCAACAAGTTTCCTAGTACTCTTGTTTGGATTCGCACAGCCGGCAGTACCTGCGCAGATTTGCGTATTGAAACTTTGTCCAGTTCGGACGAATCTATTTACCTGAAGGGGGCGATCCATGCTTCAATCGGTCCTGAATGTTTTCTTCGGGTGTGGTCATCAGCGAACGACCTTCCCACTCACTCCTGGCCGCCGGACCCCTGCCGCGCCGGCTCCCACTTCCGCAACTTACGTAGTGTGCCTCGATTGCGGCAAGGAATTCGCGTACGACTGGAAGTCGATGCGCGTCGGCGAGCAGAGAGTCCCTCCGCCATCCGCTCCGCAAGTGCAACCGCTCTACCGCTAAGGCGTGATCGTGCCGAGCACGACCGCGTGCTTCGCGCCTGTCGCCGAAGGAAGATTCGAAGGCTTCCTGCGCCACGTTTCATGTGCCAGTACTGCGAATGCGACCGCTTCTTTCGCATCGGCATTAATGCCGTGATCGGTCGAAGTCGAGATACTGACGTCGGGTAGAAATCCGGCGAGGTGTGCCATAATCTGCGGATTGTGCACGCCGCCGCCGCTCGCGATCAGGTCGGTCGGCCCGCTGAGGAACGGGCCGACGCCCATCGCGAGCGTGGCCGCTGTCAGCACCGTCGCTGTGGTGATCAGATCGCGTAGCGGCAAGCCCGAGGACTTCAGCCGCGCGATGAACTCGGCGCCGTACTGCTCGCGCCCCGCGCTCTTCGGATGCTTGCGCCGATAGTATGGGTCGCGCAACAGGTCGTCGAGCAGTGCGCTGTCGACGCTCCCCTGCGCGGCGATCTTTCCGCCGCGATCGCAACTCAGTTTGCCGTTCGAGTACTCGCGCGCCAGTGCGTCGATCACCATGTTGCCCGGTCCCGTATCGAAGGCCACGACATCTTCCGGAGCCCCGCCCGCCGGGATCACGGTGATGTTGCCGATCCCGCCGATATTGAGCGCGATGCGTGTCCGTCGCGGATGCCGGAACAACAGGTAGTCGACGAAAGGCACGAGCGGCGCGCCCTGTCCGCCCGCCGCGATATCGCGCACGCGGAAGTTCGAGACTACCGGAACTCCGCAGCGCTCGGCGATCACCGCCGCCTCGCCGATCTGCATCGTGTTGGCGCGGCCCTCGTGATAGATCGTCTGCCCGTGACAGCCCACGAGTTCGACCGGACCGAAGCGTTTGGTGGCCGACGCAACGGCGCGCGCGTACAACTCGCCGAGTTGAAAGTTCAACCGCGAGATCGCCGCCGTAGTCGTCGCCGTGTTGGACACCGCGAGGATCGCCGCACGCACCGCCGGCGAGTATGTGGTCGACGTGAACCCGATCGTCTCCACGCTCCGCCCTCGCACTTCCACGATCGCGACATCGATTCCATCGAGCGACGTCCCGCTCATCACCCCGGCGATTCTCATGAGCGCTTCAACTCCTTCTGCAACTCGCTGAGCAGTTGCAGCGCCTCGATCGGCCGCAGCTCGTCGACGTTGATCGCGCGTATGCGCTCGGCAATCCCATACCCCACGGGCTCGAACATCTGGATCTGCACCGGCCCGCGCTCCTCCGCCTGCACCAGTTCGTCGGTGACCACATGCTCCGTGCGCTCGTGCAGCTTGAGCACATCGCGCGCCCGCTCGATCACAGTCAGCGGCAGTCCCGCGAGCCGCGCCACTTCGATGCCGTAGCTGCGGTCCGCTTTGCCGGGCTCCACCTTGCGCAGGAAGATGATGTGGTCGCCCGCCTCCTTCACGCTGACCATCAGATTGCGCACCCCCGTCAACTGTTCGGCGAGCTCCGTCAGTTCGTGATAGTGCGTCGCGAACAGCGTCTTGGCGCGCGTGCGCTGATGGATGTGCTCGACCACCGCCCACGCCAGCGCGAGCCCGTCGTAGGTCGCAGTCCCGCGCCCCACTTCGTCGAGCACGATGAAGCTGCGCGGCGTCGCGGTATTCAGAATCACCGCCGTCTCCGTCATCTCGACCATGAAAGTGGAGCGCCCGCGCGCCAGGTTATCC
>JAOAPT010000940.1 GCA_025463045.1 Candidatus Solibacter sp. | reverse complement strand
TGGTCTAGGGGAGAGCTACGGAAGCCTCGCCAATGTTGAATCGCCTTCCTGGAGCCACGCTTATCCTGGGGCATACGCACCAATGAAAAAAGGGCTTTAACTGCAATCGAGCTCTCTTGCAGAATATCTCCGTCCGCGCAACGCCGCAGTCATAGACTCGTTGAATCCGGCACCGGCCGGAGGCTCCGGCTTATCCGCGTTCATCGGCGTTCATCGGCGGCGAAAGATTTTCCCCCGCTCAGCTCCCGCCTCGCTCGCGAAATGTCTCGATCGCCTTTTCTCTGCGCCTTTCCTCTGCGTCTCTGCGCGGCCTCTTTCCTTCATCCGTTCACACGAACATCAAATTTATATTTCCCTTATTTCTAACGCTTTAAGATTTTCAAGTCCGAATTCCACCAGGCCCCCGTGCTCCCATAAGTTCATGTCGACACTACGCCAAATCGAAGCAAATCGTCGCAACGCACAGAAATCCACGGGCCCCAAAACCTCCGCCGGAAAATCCGCCGCCTCCGCCAATGCCCTCAAAATCGGCATCTACTCCACCGCCGCCGTCCTCCCGTTCGAGGACGCCGGAGCCCTCGCGATACTCGCCGCCGGCCTCCACGCCCGCTTCTCGCCCGCCACCCCCGAAACGCGCTTCCATATCGACGAGTTCATCCGCGCCGAATGGGAGCTCCGCCGCCTCCGCCGCGCCGAAGCCGAACTCACAACCTACATCCACGAGGACTGCTTCCACCCCGACGACGACCACACCCTCGGACAACCCGCCGCCATCCAACCCAAAATCTTCTCCGGCCTCCAGTGGCGCGCCAACGCCATTCGCAAAGCCCGCAATCAGGCCCTCGCTGCAATCCGACTCCCGATCGACACCCCGTCCCCCGACGCACACGCGCTCCCGCCCGCCGCCTAGGAAATTGCCATGCCGAACAAAGCACAGTCCGACGCCGAGGGGTGGAAAGAGAAACGCTCCCGCCGCCCCGACTCCCCGAAGAGCCGACATGGACGCCGTCCTGAGTGCCTCCCCACCGAAGACGCCAAGCGATACGATGCGGTCGAGGCCGAGTTCTACGAAAGCCTCAAGCCCGCCTTCCCCGAAGAGCGCTGCTACGTCGACGACATCGTCTACTGCATCTGGATGCTCCGCCGCCTCGACCGCACCCAGGTCGAACTCTACACCTACGTTCACGAGCACGCCGGCACCATCCATCCCGACTTTCCCCTCAGCCAGCCGCTCGCCGAAAACCCCCGGGCCTTCAACGCCCTCATGTGGCGCTACATCTCTCTTCGCAAAGCTCTCAAGGAAGCTTTCGCCGGCTTTCACGACCTCCGCGATAACCCCTTCCCTCTCCCGCCGCCTCCCCCCGCAGCCGAAACAATCCAAACCCCCTTACCCGAAATTGGGTTCGAATTTAGTACCCACACCCCGGCTCCCGCTCCCGACTGCGAACCCGTGCCCGCTCCCCTGCTTCGCCCCGAAATCCGACCACGGTAGTGAACCGCTGCACGACGGACCCTCGATTCGTCGACCTCTGGTACACTAGAACATTCTGGTCTCATTCTGAATTCGGGGTTATTCATTGAAGTTTCGCGTCCTCCTTTGGTCCGCCATTCTTACTCTGTCCGTCGTCGCCGAACCCTCGGCCGATCCCTCGGATGCCATCGTCGATCATTACTGTATCGCCTCGACGGCGCAGGAAAAGAGCCTCGAGGGCGCTTCTATGGAAGTGGAGATGGATGCCTCGCTGCCCAAGCTGAAAAAGCACGGACGCCTCCACGCACTCCGCCGCATCCTGCCCCTAGGCCTCATCAAATATGAGATGGCCCGCTTCGAAGGCGATAACATCGTCAACAAGGAAATCATCGCCCGTTACCTGAACGCCGAAGTCGAAGCCCAGAAACAACAGTCCCCCACCGTTGCCGTCACCCCGCGCAACTACAAGTTCAAGTACAAGGGCCTGCGCCGCTCCGAAGGCCGCGATGTCCACATCTACGAGGTCACCCCCCGCCAGAAGCGGGACGACCTATATAAGGGCGAACTCTGGATCGACGCCGTCACCTACCTCAAGGTTCAGGAATCCGGCTATCTGGTGAAGAACCCCTCCATTTTCCTCAAGAAAGTGGCGTTTATTCGAAAGTACGAGATTCGCGATGGTATCGCTGTCCCATTAAGGGTGTTGAGCGTCGCCGATGTGCGCTTCGTCGGCAAGGCCGAATTGACGATCGATTTCATCAACGTTTCCATCGATCCGTCGAAACGCGTCGTCGCTGAAAACGCCGGCCAATAGAGCCCCATAGGGAGATTGCATGAGAACGCTGTTCCTTAATCCGCCGTCCTTTGAAGGTTTCGATGGTGGCGCCAGTTCGCGCTGGCCGGCCTCACGGGAAATCGAATCCTACTGGTATCCCGTCTGGCTCTGCTACCCCGCCGGCATGCTGCCCGACAGCAAGGTCGTCGACGCACCGCCCCATAAGATTTCCATCGAGCAGACCGTCGAGATGGGCAGGGATTTCGAACTCCTCGTCCTCTACACCTCCACTCCCGGCTTTCACGTCGACGTCAAAATGGCGCAGATGATGAAGGACGTCAACCCGAAGTTGAAGGTCGCCTTCGTCGGCCCGCCGGTCACCACCGAGCCCGATAAGACACTCAACCTCAACAAGTGCATCGATTTCGTCGTTCGCCGCGAGTTCGATCACCAGATCGTCGATTACGCTAAGGGCAAGCCCCTCGAAGAACTCCCTGGCGTCAGCTACCGCAAGAACGGCCACGTCATCAACAATCCCGAAGGCCCCGCCATCGAAGACCTCGATTCGCTGCCCTGGGTCACCAAAGTCTATAAGCGCGATCTCGACATCACGCGCTACAACGTCCCGTTCCTCCTCAATCCCTTCGTCTCGCTCTACACCTCGCGCGGCTGCCCGGCGCTCTGCACCTTCTGCCTCTGGCCCCAGACTCACTCCGGCCATCGCTGGCGCCTCCGCTCCTCCGACGACGTCGCCAACGAAGTCCGCTACGCCCTCGAAGCGTTCCCGCAGATGAAGGAAATCTTCTTCGACGACGATACCTTCAATTACCGCAAGGAGCGCACCATCGAGCTTTGCAAGAAGCTCAAGCCGCTTAACTTCACCTGGTCCTGCACCTCGCGCGTCACCACCGATTACGACACGCTGAAGGCCATGAAGGATGCCGGCTGCCGCCTCCTCATCGTCGGCTACGAATCCGGCGATCAGCAGATCCTCAAGAACATCAAGAAGGGCGCCACGGTCGATATGGCGGAGCGCTTCACCGCCAATTGCAAGAAGCTCGGTCTGCTCGTCCACGGCGATTTCATCATCGGACTCCCCGGCGAAACCCCGGAGACCATCCGCAGGACCATCGACTTCGCCAAGCGCCTCGATAACGATACGATTCAGGTCTCGATCGCCCACCCTTACCCCGGCACCGAGTTCTACGATTACGCCCAGAAGAACGGTCTCATCACCATCGATGCCATGACCGACGAGACCGGCCACCAGTTGCCCAACGTCGTCTACCCCGGCCTCGACCGCGGCGAACTCGTGGAGTGGGTGGAGCGCTTCTACGGCGAGTACTTCTTCCGCCCCAAGGTCGTATGGCGCATCGTCCGCAAGGCGATCTTCAACAATGACGAACGCCGCCGCCTCACCAAGGAAGCCCGCGAGTATATGGCCCTGCGCAGCAAGCGGCGCAAGTTCGTCGCCGAACAGGCAGCCGCCAAGCCCGTCCCCGCCAACTCCGGAGACTAGCCTCGCCCAAAATCCGAGCCGCGACCGTTAAGGGAGCGGTGGTCGCGCGATTGGAGTGCGTACTTCCACGGAGCCGTGGTCGCCGACCAGTGCCGCCGCCTGCTCACGCGCGCGGCCGCCGTTACTCAATCATCGCCACGCCGCCCGTCGTCCCCGTAAAGGACGTGACGGCCGAGGCGTTGAT
>JAOAPT010000906.1 GCA_025463045.1 Candidatus Solibacter sp. | reverse complement strand
AACCCGAACTCACCGACGAGCAGGTGATCCAAGGTCTGGAACTCGCCAAGCGGTATGGGATCGCGTGCGTGAGCGTGCGGCCCTGCGATATCGATCTGGCGGCGCGGACGCTCCAGGGCAGCGCGGTCCGGCCGGGCGCGGTGTGCGGCTTCCCGCACGGCTCGTCGAACACGGCGACGAAGCTGTACGAAGCGCGCGATATGCTGCGGCGCGGCGCGCGCGAGATCGATATGGTGATCGCGATCTCGAAGATGGTGTCGCGCGAATTCCAGCACGTGCAGATGGAATTGCTGCAGATGTCGGAGTTATGCCACAAGGAAGGCGCGCTGCTCAAGGTCATCCTGGAGAACGCGTATCTCACCGATGAGTTGAAGATCATCGCGTGCCGCTGCTGCGAGCGCGCGGAGGTGGATTTCGTAAAGACGTCCACCGGGTTTGCGGCGACCGGGTATACGCTGCCCGATATTCAACTGATGCGCAAGCACCTGCCGGAAGAGATCGGGGTGAAGGCCGCGGGCGGGCTCCGCACGGTGGATCAGGTGCTCGAGGTGTATGCCGCCGGATGCACGCGCGTCGGCACGACGAGCACGGCGGCGATTCTCGACGAGTGGAAAGCGCGCATCGCGCCGCCTACTCAATCGTAAGCGGCGGATCGAATACCGGCACGTCCTTCTCCTGGCGGGTCGCCATCCAACGCATCATGTAGACGGTGCGTGGATCGGTCTTGTTGCCGGAGAGCAGATTCGGGATGACCTCGGTAAGCCCGTGCGCGACAGGGTCCCGGCAGAGATCGATATCGGGCTCGATCACGACGCAGTCGACTCCATTGCGCGTCTCGGCAGTGCCCTCGTGGAAGGTGAGCTGCACGTTGGCGACGTCGAAGCGGACCTGCTTCCAACTGTTCGTCGACGGGCCGATTTTCCCTGTTGCGGGATGAAACGCCGCGGAGCCCGGCTCCTTTGCGAACGCCCCCAGAGCGGCAAGCTTCTCAATCTGGTGAATCAGATTCTTGTCGACCCAAGCCCAGAAGCGGTCGGGCGCGAGCATGTCCCAGATCACTTCCCAGTAGAAGTCGCGCAAGGGATTTCCGCCGTTGGTCAGCGGGATATCGTTGATGGCACTGGCGAGCGTGATGAGCGCGCCCAACTGCATCGGGCTCGCGTCCGTCGTGTCCGCGTAGCGCTGGCCCGCGTCGGTTGCTCCGGTGCTTAAGAGTTTGACGATGTTGGCATCGGCATTCTTGAACTGCTCCCACTTCTGGAAATGGAACGCGCTGTTCTTCGGAATGGCGATCAGTTGCGCTTCCGCGGTAGTGCCGGGCTTGATCTCCACGCGATTGGGCGTCACCGAATCCTCGTAGCCCTTGGCATGGACGAACACGTTGTAAGCGTCACGCCCCGTATCGGTGTACGGAATGTCTTTGATGGTGATGTCGCCGCCCTGGGCTACCCATCCGGCGGGAAAATTCCGGGCGCCGTTCAGCAGGCGCACCAGAATATCCTTGTCGGGCGGGAGCGGTTGGCGTCGGCCGTCGACGATGCTGATGTGAATGTTGCCGGTATCGGGCATGTTCCCTCGGTCGATAAAGTCTAAGAGTACTCGAAACGGCTCACCACTTCGAATTCGCGCCGACGAAGACGCCGCCGAGGATGAGAATCAGGGCTCCCCACCACAGCGGGGCGCGCAGTTCGGCGAGCACCACCGGGTGCGCGGGCGGCACGAAGAGCTCGTACATGCCTTCGCCCATGATCAGGAAGCCATAGGCCACCAGCAGAAGTCCGATGAAGATCCAGATCGAGATCATCTGCTTTCCGTCTCTATGCATACGCACTTGCGATTGTCACATAATACTCGGGTGAGGACTTCATGCACTGCACGGTAAGCGTGCGCCACTCGGGCGACGTGGCAATCATCGATCTCGCAGGCCGCGTGATGCAGACGGCCGGAGCGGACGCCGTCCGCGATGCGATCAAAGCGGAACTCGACCACGGCCGCAAGAACATTCTGCTCAACTTGGACGGAGTGGATTTCATCGACAGTTCGGGGCTCGGCACGCTGGCCAGTTCCTTCATCACGGTGTCCAGGCTCGGCGGGCGGATGAAGCTGCTCAACACGCAATCGCGCGTCGATAGCATGCTGCAGGTGACCAGATTGTATACGGTGTTCGTGACGTTCACGGACGAGCGCGAGGCCGTGGCCAGTTTCTCGTAGACTACGCCTTTTTCTTCAATCCGTTGCCTTCATAAGGAAAGCGATTGATCGCGCGAACGCATTCCGCGAGAGCTTCGAGCATCGTCTTGCCCCACCCGCAGGGACGATACGCGGCCGTGTTCTGGTTCGTTTCCTTATCGGCCTGCGCGAAGAAATGCATGGTCGGCTCTTTCGGCGTGATGAATTCTTTCACCGTGATGGTGAATTCGATCTCGCCATCGGCCTGCTGCTTCTTCATCGAGTACAAATGCAACTGCGCCAGCTCTTCGTTCGGGTGATTCTGTGCGAAGCCCCATTCTTTCATCGTCGCTCTCCAGCTTGTTTATTATAAGCTGCCAATCCGAGCCGCGACCGTCAGGAAGCGGTGGTCGTCTTCGGCGTGACCACCGCTCTCTGACGGTCGCGGCTCGGATTGTCGATCGCGCACCCGTCCACTACGGCGTACTCCCGCTGTTCTCCCGCCGCGCCACGCGGGAAACTGCGTTGACGAGTTTGCGATACGGAATCTCATCGTAGCTGTCAAAGCCGAGCCATTCGCCCTCGCGCCACGTCGAGTAATACCAGCGCGCGACCAGCGCCAGATATTCCTGCCGCTCGCGCACCGTCAGCTTGCAAGGCTTCACCAGCGCGAAGGTGTCGCGGAGTTTGCGGTCGAGCGAGACGGGCTTGCCCTCCTGCACCTCGAAGCCGAAGCGCTCGGGCGCACACCACGTTCCTTCCCGCAGGAACCACATCTCCACCGCGTCGGCCGCGAGCGACGGCGTGATTGCAACGCCGTTCAGGCGATCCACTTCGCGCACCAGTTCGTCGCGCAGGCGCAGGACGTCCTGCACCTTTTCGAAGCGCTTGTGCTGCCGCGCCGCTTCTTCGAACATCATCTCTTCGCTAAGGCGATCGCGCGAATGGCCGATCGCTTCGAGCATGCTGCGGCCATCGGTGCGCAGAAATTCGACCACGCGATCCACTTCGTGTCCGTACTCCTCGCGGCCCACCACCTGCTGGCACGGGCGAAGGCACATCGCCATTTCGCCATAGATGCAGCCCGGATGCTCGGGCTTGGGTACGAGATCTTCCTGGCAGCGGCGCATCTGGAAGAGATCGAGAAACTGACTCTCGAAACGCTCCGCCGACGCGCGCGAACGGAAGGGGCCGAAGTAGAGTCCGGCGGAACGTGTGAGGTGCGTGGTGATGTGGCTGCGCGGGAATTCGTTGCTCAGCACCACCTTCACATACGGCGGCATGCGCAGCTTCATCAACTGGAGATAGCGATCGGGAAAATGCCGGCGCGCCTCTTCGTAGAAGACTACGGACGATTCGAAGGCCGACCCGGT
>JAOAPT010000902.1 GCA_025463045.1 Candidatus Solibacter sp. | reverse complement strand
GACCCGAAGAGCGATGTGTACTGGGGCGAGCAGACGTGGGAAGAGATGCTGGCCGGGTTTGTGGATCTGGCGATGCCCGCGGGTAAGACAATGCGGGACGTGGCGTTTCCGAAGCGGCCTGCGCCGGCGGGCGGACTGCAATAACGCCGGAGAAGTGGCGTCCCCAAGGGGATTCGAACCCCTGTTATCGCCGTGAAAGGGCGGTGTCCTAGGCCAGGCTAGACGATGGGGACGTGCTGACCAGATAGCGGGCGAACTCTTCTACTGTAGCGTTCGGGAGGGCACGGCGTCAACTTGCGTCAACCTGTCAGCATGGCTTGCGGGACGGCGGCGAGCGGGAGAATCTGCGCAGCGGCACCTAATTCGGCGGCTTCGCGCGGCATGCCGTAGACCACACAGGTGGCCTCGTCCTGTGCAATGGTGCGTGCGCCGGCCTGGCGCATTTTGAGCAATCCCTGGGCGCCATCGCTGCCCATGCCGGTCAGGAGGACACCGACGGCGAGATTGCCGGCGGCTTCGGCGACGGAGAAGAAGAGGACGTCGACGGAAGGGCGCTGGTAGCAGACGCGGGGTCCGGGTTTGACGGTCACGGTGTAGCGTCCGCCGGAATTGCGGAGGAGCATGTGGTAGTCGCCGGGAGCGATCAGGGCGACGCCGGGCCGGAGCACGTCCCCGTCCTCGGCTTCCTTGACATCGAGGGCGCAGATCTCGTTCAAGCGGTTGGCGAATGCCTTCGAAAAGACGGGCGGAATGTGCTGCGTGATGATCACCCCGGGTGAAGACGCGGGCAGCCTGGTGAGGACGGTGGCGATGGCTTCGGTGCCGCCGGTGGATGCGCCGATCGCGAACACGGTCCCGGCGGACGAGCGGGCGGGCAGGCGGAGAGGCGTCGCGGGTGGCGGCGGGTGGTCAGGTCGGGGCTCCTTGCGGCGTACGCGCGCGGAGGCGGCAGCGCGGATCTTGGAGGCGAGTACCTGGGTCAACTCGCCGACGGAATAAGGGCCGCCGGGTTTGGCCAGAACTTCAACAGAGCCGAACTCGAGGGCTTGAACGGCGGCGCGGCACGAACGCTGCGCCAAACTGCTGATGACGACCGCGGGGAGCGGGTGGAAGTGCATCAGCCTTTTGAGAAACGTCAGGCCGTCCATGCGCGGCATTTCGATGTCGAGCGTGAGGACGTCGGGGCGCAAGGCGAGGATCTTATCGCGGGCGACGAAGGGATCGGGCGCGGTGCCCACGACTTCCATGTCGCTCTCTCCGGAAAGTGCCTCGGTGAGGATCTTCCGTACGATTGCGGAATCGTCGACGATCAGGATGCGGATTTTGCGGTTGGCGAGCATTCCCTCTTCTCCATGGCAATCCGGGCGGTCAGAATACCGCTGCCGGTCTCGACTGCGCAGACTGTCCCCGGCAAGACGGCCGCATCCCCATCGACGAGATCAGGCGTGGAGAGGCGCAACGTCGCGCGGCTTTCAAGGCGGCTGAGGACGGCGCCGCAAATCATGTTGGCGAGCTCCTTGGCGACGTCGTTCACTTGTTCGGCGGTTACGGAATCCGCGTCCAGGCCGAGAAAATCGGCAGCGATCCGGGTGGCGACGTCGCGGGCAAGCGACATGTGGAAGACGCCCGGCGGGTCGCCATGGAAGGCCACTTGCACGAAGACGCCGAGGTCGGTCAATGCCGTATCGGAGACGGGTGCGTCGCCGGCCTCGTCGCCGGCATCGATGAAGAACATCTTTTCGAGGACTTCGACGACTGCGCCGTGGAGCGCTTGATGGTTCGCGGTATCAGTCAACTGGCACCCCGAGAATTCGTTCGAGCTCCGAGCGCAGGGTTTCGGGACGGAAAGGTTTGGTGACGTAGCCTCGCGCGCCAAGGGACATCAGGCGCGAGATGAGGTTTTCGGTGGCATCGGTGGAGATCACAATGGTGGGGATGGAGCGGAGCATTTCGTCGGCTGCGAGGCGGCGGAGGAACTCCTCGCCATCTACACCCGGCATGTTTATGTCGGTGAGGATCGCGTCAACCCACTCGCGGCGGAGCAGCTCGAGCGCCTCCTCGCCATCGCCGGCTTCGAAGCAATGGGAGAGTTCGAAACCGGAAAGCTCGATGACGCGGCGCACGAACGCGCGCATCGCTGGCGAATCGTCGGTGATCAGTACCCGATAGGCCATTAGTTGCCTCCTTTCTGGGGGAATGAAGGCACGAGTTCCTTCTGTTTACCGTTTTCCTGCAGCCAGAGCCGGCCGGAGCCGATCTCCAGGCGGATGGTACGCGAGGTGCTTCCTCCGACGGCTTCGCCGGTGAGCAGAATACCGGCCTTCCAGAGAATTTTGCGAAGGGCGAGGTAGTTGCGTTTGCCGATATCGAAGATTGCCTTCGGGTCCATCATGCTGGCGCCTCCGGCGGCGTGGGCGAGCAGGCGGCGGCGTGATGCTCCGGCTCCGCAGACCTCCTCGACGAGTTTGGGAATTCCGGTGTCGGCGAACATGTAGGGGTTCTGGCGACCGCGCGCCGGGTCGATGGTGGAATCGGGGAGCATATAGTGGAGCATGCCGCCGACGGCCGCTTTGGGGTCGTAGACCGAGAGTCCGATGCAGCTTCCCAAGGCGTAGGTCGCGAGCACTTGTTCGGGTGAGTGGCCGACGCGGCAATCCGCGACACCGACAATTATTTGTTCCACTTGCCCTCTTTTAGCGGCTTGCGGTAGACCGCGGGTTTGACGTATTCGAGCGAGTGCGACACGCGGGCCAGGCTTTCGGCGTGGCCGACGAAAAGATAGCCGCCCGGTTCGAGATGCGCACTCAGGCCGGCAACCACTTTTTCCTGGGTCGGACTGTCGAAGTAGATCATCACGTTACGGCAAAAGATCACAGGGAACTGTTGCGGCCAGTTGCAGGATTCCACCAGATTGACGCGACGAAACGAAGCCAGAGCGCGGAGGGTAGGCGAGACCTGGTACGCGGAAGCGGGGAGAGCGTCGGGGACGAAGTAGCGCGACATCCAGGCCGGCGGAACTCCCTGACAGCGCGCTACGGGGTAGACGGCGCGCTGCGCGGAACGCAGGGCTTTATTCGAAATATCGCTGGCGTTGATGTGAATGCGCCGGCCGGGCATGGCCTCGGTGAGTACCATCCCGAGAGTCCAGACTTCTTCGCCGGTGGAACAAGCAGCGCACCAGATCTCGACCGGATCGCGCCGCGAAAGTTCGGGGACGACCTGCGTGCGAAGGAATTCGAAATGGTCGGGCTCGCGCAAAAAGCTGGTGTGATTCGTCGCCAGGGCGTCGATCATGGCGAGAAGAGACTTGCCGGTGCGGTCGTCGACGACGCCCTGGTAGTAGTCCTGGAAGGAGTGATAGGCGCCCTCGCGCACCAGCTTCCGCAGACGCGCGCTCACCAACTCCTCTTTGCCCGACTTCAGGTCGAGGCCGAAGGTGCGGTAGGCCAGCTGCCGAATCTGCTCGAACTCGCGCGGGGCGAGCGGCGCGACACCGAACAATTCGGCGTAATCAACGCGCTGGTTCACTGTTCTTGTCCTTTGCAAGGCGATCGAGGTCGAGGATAAGGCCGACGCGTCCATCCCCGAGGATGGCGCCTCCGGCGACTCCGCTCACGTTCTTGAAGGTATCGCCGAGAGACTTGATCACGACCTCCTGTTTGCCGATCAACGCGTCCACCAGCAGGCAGAATTGATGACCGTCCACCTCCGCCACGACGAGCACGCCCCGGCAGGGATCTTCATGTGCCGGCTCGACGCCAAAGACGCGGTAGAGGCGAACGACTGGGAGCAGCATTCCACGAACCAGCGCCATTTCCGCGCGCTGCTGCACCGTCCATATGGTCTCCGACGTGGGCCGGAACATCTCTCGCACTGCGAACAGGGGAACGATGTACCGCTCCACGCCGACGCTTACGACGAGGCCTTCGATGATGGCTAAAGTGAGCGGCAGCTTGAGCAGGAAGGAGGCGCCCTGGCCGAGCGTGCTGCGAATTTCGATGCGGCCGCGGAGTTTCTCGATGTGGCGGCGGACGACGTCCATACCGACGCCGCGTCCGGATACGTTGGTGACCTGGGCGGCGGTGGTGAAGCCCGGCTCGAAGATGAGGTTGTAGACTTCGTTGTCGGTGAGAGTGTCGGTGGCGTGGACCAGACCTTTGAGCACGGCGCGTTCGAGAATCCGGGTGCGGTTCAAGCCTCGGCCATCGTCGGTGATTTCGATGACGACCTGGCCGGCACGGTGCTGTGCTTTGAGGATCAGGCGGGCGGCGGCCGGCTTGCCGGCTGCTTCGCGCTCGTGCGGGAATTCGATGCCGTGGTCGAGCGCGTTGCGCACCATGTGCATCAGGGGGTCGGCCAACTCCTCGACGATGGTGCGATCGAGTTCGATGTCGTCGCCCTGGGTCTCCATCTCCACCTGTTTTCCGAACTGGCGGGAGAGGTCGCGTACGAGGCGCGCCATGCGGCGGAAGAGTGGGCCCATGGGCACAAGGCGCATGGCCATCGCGGTCTTCTGCAACTCGGCGGTGATGCGGGTCATGTGGGCGATCTTGCGGTGCAAGAGCGGGTTCTTGATGCCGGCCAATTCCTCATCGTGGCGGACGAGCGATTCGGCGATGACCATTTCACCCGCCATATCGACGAGGTAGTCCAGCTTTGCGGTGTCGACTTTGACCGCCATCGTCTCGCGGTGCCCGTTTTGGGCCGCGGGCGATAAGGCGGTTGCGGGTTCAGGAGCCGGCGGCCGGGGAGCCGGAATTGGCAGGAGCGCCGCCGGAGGTGCCGGTGCAGGCGCGACCGCCGCGGCCATATTGGCGAGTCCGGGTGCGCCAGTGTCCGGTTCGGAGCAGAGCAACACAATACGCGAGAGCAAACTTTCGTCGCGCGGCGGCGGCTCGGAGGCGCGCTGCTGAAGGACCGATTCCAAGTGGGCGAGCCAGCCGCGCAAATAGTCGGCGCACTCCAAGATGACATCGATCCCCGACCCATTGATGGTCCATTGGGAGTTGCGGGCTCGATCGAGTACGGTTTCGACCTCGTGGGAGAGCTTTTGGACCTCCCAAAGCTCCAGGAAGCCGGCGAGGCCTTTGATTGTATGAAACCCGCGGAAAACCGCGTTCAAGGATTCCGAATTCGTCGGCTCGCGTTCGAGGGTGAGCACCTGATTCTCGATGTTCGCCAGGTGCTCACGGCTTTCGACGATAAAGTCTGAGATCAGTTCGGGGTCCTGCGCCGGGAACCGGTCGCTGGAGGCTGGCGCCATCACGGCATCCAAGGCTTTCTGAAGAGCGGCGATGCCCTCCTGGAGGGCTGCTTCGGGCAGAGCGTTGTCCCGGAGGTTTTCCATCAAACCGGTGGCTGCGGCGGAAACGGCCGGCGCCTGTTCACGCTGTGCGCGTTCGCGGAGCTTTTCGAGCGCTGGAACCCACGCCATAGCGCTCTCCCCATCCGGGTCGCCAACGACCAGCCGGAGGGCCAGATCTTCCACTTCTCTTCGCAACTCGCCCGATGACATGGCTTAGAGTCCTCTCAGGCCGGACCACCCGAGAGACTCGGGACTGCCGCTGGGGCGGCGCGCCCGTTCTACGAGGCGGTGTACCTGATCGTCGACTTGTCCGTCGATTTGTGCGGTGATTCGTCCGGCGATTTGTCCGCCGCCATTGGAGGCGGACTCGATCGCCGCGTGAAGCGCCAGCATGCTGGCGTGAAAGGCGATCTCTTCGATAATGCG
>JAOAPT010000895.1 GCA_025463045.1 Candidatus Solibacter sp. | reverse complement strand
GCCATCGAGCGCATCCGCGCCGAGGTGCCGCCGTGCGCCGAAGTGGACGAACTCCTCGAGTTCATCCGCACCAGCGAGCGCGGCGTCGTGAAGTAATGCGGTACGGACTCATCGCCGGCAATGGCCGATTTCCGCTGCTGGCGCTCGAAAGCGCGCGGCAGCTCGGCTACGAAATCGTCGTCATCGCGCTCCAGGAATAAGCGTCCAAGGAAGTCGAAGCGCTCGCCGCGCGCTGCTACTGGGTGTCCATCGGCCAACTCGGCAAGCTGATCGAGATCTGCCAGAAGGAAGGCATCACCGAAGTCATGATGTGCGGCCAGGTGAAGCACGCGAAAATCTTCTCCTCGATCCGCCCCGATTGGCGCCTCGTCAAACTCCTCGCCATGCTGCCTTCGAAGAATACCGACGGCCTGATCGGCGGCGTCATCAAGGTGCTCGAGGACGAAGGCATTCACCTGCGCGATTCCACCATGCTGCTCAAGCCGATGCTCGCCACCGCCGGGCCTATGACGCGCCGCAAGCCCGATAAGGAAGAGATGGTGGATGTCGAGTATGGCCGCCGCGTCGCCAATGCGCTCGCAGGCTTCGACGTCGGCCAAAGCGTCGCCATCTGCGATCGCGCGTGCGTGGCCGTCGAAGCGATGGAAGGCACCGACGCGATGCTCCGCCGCGCCGCTTCGTTGGTCAACGGCCGCCGCCTCGCGCTCGTCAAAGTCGCACGCCGCCGCGAGCATCTGCTCTTCGACGTGCCGGTGGTCGGACTGGACACTATCCCCGTAATGCGCGAAACGGGAACTACCGTGCTCGCGGTCGAAGCCGGCCGCACGCTGATGCTCGATAAGGACAAGATGATCGAGGCTGCCAACGCCGCTGGAATCGCAATCTTGGGACACGAATACTAGCTCGAAACGACACGCCGGGTGCGACCAGTCACATCCGCTGATAGAATTCAGGGATGTCGAGGTTACTCGAGAAGGCGTTGGAAAAAGTCGTCGCACTGCCTGAGGATGAGCAGGACGCGATAGCCTCGCAGATCCTCGACTCGTTAGCCGATGAGGACGCTTGGAAGACACGCTTTACCGCGAAACGCGACGTGATTCGTCGAATGGCCCGGGAAGCCCTAGAGGAAGATGAGCGGGGCGAGACGCTGCCGTTGGACAGTCTTCTTTGATCCGATCGCGGACGACACGGCGCTTCCGGCAGTTGTTTTCCGATCTCCCATCCGCTGCTCAAAGGGATGCCAAGCGCGCATACGGCCTCTTCCAGAACAATCCGGCGCATCCCGGCCTCCAGTTTAAGAAGTTGGAAGGCGAAGAGATATCTATTCGGTTCGCATAGGCCTGGACTATCGAGCGCTGGCCGTCAGGAATAAGGATGGGCTCGTGTGGTATTGGATCGGCAGCCACGCCGAGTACGACCGTTTGGTCTGAATTGCCAGCAACGGTACTGCATCGGGCCACACGCTACCAAAGTATCCCTCCCCCAGCGCATACTGGAGAGTAGTGCGCCGTTAACAGCACCCTTACCTCCTAATTTATGTCGCTACCTAAAGTCGCCGTCATCGGCGCCGGAGCCTTCGGGCAGAATCACTGCCGCGTGGTCCACGAATCCGAGCGCGCGGAACTCGCCGCTATCGTCGATACCGACCCCGCCCGCGCCGCCGACGCCGCCTCGCGCTTCAACACCCATGCGCTCACCGACGCGCGCGAACTCGTCGGCAAAATCCACGCGGCCGTCATCGCTGCTCCCACCACGGTTCACGCCGAGCTCGGCTGCCTCCTGCTCGAGGCCGGCATCGACGTCCTTGTCGAAAAGCCCATCGCGCCCGACCTCGCCGCCGCCGACCGCCTGATCGCCGCCGCTGCCCACAACGGGCGCATCCTCCAGGTCGGCCACTTGGAGCGCTTCAACCCAGCCGTCGCGGCCCTCGAACAGCGCACCACGCTGCCACTCTTCTTCGAAGTCCACCGTATGAATCTCTTCAGCCCGCGGAGCCTCGATGTCGACGTGGTGCTCGACCTGATGATCCACGACGTCGATATCATCCTTTCACTCGCAAACGCCGAGCCCGAGGAAATCCGCGCGGCGGGCATCTCCATCCTCTCCGGCAAAGTCGATATCGCCAACGTCCGCCTTCAGTTCCCCAACGGCTGCGTCGCCAACCTCACCGCCAGCCGCATCTCCACCGAACGCGTCCGCAAGCTCCGCCTCTTCCAGCCCCATCAATATCTCTCGCTCGACTACGGCCGCCAGGACTTGGCCGTCTTCAGCGTCTCCGGCGAACGGCAGATCGGCTTCGAACAGGCGCCCGTCACCAAAGGCGAGCCGCTCAAGCTCCAATTCGACGCCTTCCTCGATTCCGTGGCCACGCGCAATTCGCCGAAATCTTCCGGCGTCGCGGCACGTCGAACCCTATCGGCTGCTCTGGCGATTCTTGATAAAATTAAGGAGCACTCCGAAGTTGTCTCCAAAACCTTGGTTGATGGATGGAAACCGTAGGGCCGCCCGCCGACGACGCTGAATTACACCTTCTCCACGAGTGGGGCGACCCGGCAGAGACCGGGCGCACACGCACGGCTGGAGTTGTCTCCATCATTCTCCACGTCGTCGTGCTGGTCTCACTCGCGCTGGTACCCCCCGATGTCATCGCGCCCCGTCCTCCCGAGCAGGAGATGCACCGCGTGGTGACGCCCCTGATCGATCCGATCACCGAGTTCACGCAACCCACGCCCAATAAGGGCAAACTGGCCAAAGAGTTGAATATTGCCGCGCTGCAGCCGCGCCCGAGCATTCAGGCGCCGCGTGGCGCGCCATCCACCAGCCGCCCGATGGCGCAGACGCCGGCGCCCGTCCCCATGCCGCCGCAGCCCAAACCCGACCCGCCGCCTCTCCCTGAGCCACCGAAGATCGAGGCCGTCATCAAAGACGCCCCCAAAATCGATCTGCCGCCCAGCGTCAACACCGTCGCGCCGCCTCCCCCGACCGTGGCGAAACCCAAGCTCACCCTGGAAAATGTCGGCGGACCGCCGCCCCCTGTGCGACCGGAACAGAGCAAGATCGCGATACCCAGCACCTCGATTTCCGACGCTATTCGCCAGAACACGCATCCCACCGCTCCCGGCGGCGGTCTGATGGTCGGCGACCCGGGCGCGGGATCCGGCGGCTACGGCGAGGGGATCAATCTGCCGCCGTCCCCCGGCGTTCAGGGCAGCGCGCTCGAACTAAAGAGCGATCCGATGGGCGTCGATTTTCGCCCGTACCTGACTCAGATTCTCGCCACGATCCGACGCAACTGGTACGCCGTCATGCCGGAGAGCGTGAAGCTTGGCCGCCGCGGCAAGGTTGGCCTGCTGTTCAAGATCCTGCGCACCGGCAAAGTGGATAAGGTGGTATTCGCCTCCAATTCAGGCAGCGACGCGCTCGATCGCGCCGCCGTCGCCGCGATCAGTGCCTCCAACCCGCTCCCGCCCCTGCCCCCCGAGTTCAAGGGCGAGAACATCGTCCTCCAACTTAATTTCGCGTACAACCTCCCTAAGCCGTGAGCGACCAAATGGTGAGTGCCCAGATAGTGAGCGACCATAGATCAAGATGACGACGACCACCCGCCTGATCTGTGCTCTGTGTGCGTATGCCGTCCTCGCGCTGCTGGCCACCTTCACGCTCGACGGCATGTTCCGTAACGCCGTCTGGATTCTGCTCCTCGGACTGACTGCGAAGACCCTGATCGCCTACAAAGCCGGCTGGTAGCCGCCCGCGTTCCAACCTGAAACGTTCCTCCGTTTCATTCTGAAACGCGTTCCAATCCGGAACGCCTCCCTCCCCTTCCACCTTACTGAAAATAAGCCATTTAACCGTAGTTTCTAGGTGGCCTCCAACCTGCACTCTTAGGTCGCGTCGGACGAAGATCCGGCCTCCGAAAAAAAGAAACAAAAAGAGGACAGGAACATGAGCGCTATCAGTGTGTCTGCACGCAGCCAAACGAAAGTTTCCAAGGAACAGCGCGACCAGATCGTGCTCGATCACCTTCCGCTGGTCAAGGCGATCGCCATCCGGGTGCACGAAAGTCTCCCGGTTCACGTGGATCTGGACGACCTCATCCACGCCGGCGTCATGGGCCTCTTCGACGCGGTCGAGAAATACGACGGCACCAAGAACGTCGCGTTTCACAGTTACGCCAAGCACCGCATCAAGGGAGCCATCCTCGACAGCCTGCGTCAGATGGATTGGGCCTCGCGCGATCTGCGCCGCCGCCAGAAGCAGTTGGAAGGCGTTACCCGCGACCTAGCCGTGAAACTGGGCCGCACGCCGCACGAAACCGAAGTCGCCGAGCAGATGGGCGTCACCCTCAACCGCTGGCGCCAGATGCAGATGGAAATGCGCACCGTCGGCCTGGTCTCCTCCACCCCCAACCCCGATCAGGATCGCGAACGCGTCCTGGAATTTCCGTCCACTCCCGACCTACAGCCCGACCGCATGTGCGAACAGCGGCAGCTCGAAACCACCCTAGCCCGCGCCATCGGCACGCTTCCCGAGCGCTACCAGAAAGTGGTCTTCCTCTACTACACCAACGATCTGACGATGAAAGAGATCGGCGAAGTGCTCGGCGTCAACGAGAGCCGCGTCTCCCAGATCCACAAGATCGCGCTGAAGAAAATGGCCGGCGTCCTCGAATCCGAAGGCATCCGCTCCGCCGAGGCGCTCTCGGTCGCCTAGAAATCTGTTGTCACGCCCGCCCGATTCGAGCGGTCTAACTAACCTTAAGCCATCTTGATCGGCGTCCATCGGCTTTCATCGGCGGCTAAAGATTTTCCTCTTTTGGCTCCGCTTCCGCGGCCATCACTCCGGCAGCGCGAACAGATACGTAGTCAGATTCTCCAGGTCTTTCGCTCTCAATTTATAAGGCGGCATGATCGACCCCGGCGCCAGCTTCTGCGGATCCAGGAAATGGTCCTCCACCCAGCTCCGGCTCTGCCGTTTCGAGATTCCATTCAGCGCCGGTCCGATTTTCATCCCGACGCCATTCACTACATGGCACGCGCCGCAGTGATTCGCCTGATAAACCAGAGCGCCCTCCGTCGCGAACTCCGGAGCATTATCCAGCGCCGTCGCGTTATTCTCGTTGAGCTTCAGCAGAAACGCCGCGAGCGAGTTCAACTGAGCGTCCGTCAATTGGATGGCCGGCATCGACGTCCCCGGCCGCATAGCCGAAGGCCGCTTGAAATGCTGAATCATCCACGCCGCGTCCTTGTGGATCGACGTCTTCGTCAGGTCTGGCCCCACCGCCGTGCCATGCTCCCCAACGACGTGACAGCTCACGCAGTTTTCCTGGCGGAAGTATGCCACGCCAGCCATTTCCTCGGGCGATAGCTGCATCCAGTCCGTTGGAGCGGAATAGTCTACCGCCACCGTCCCCGCGTCTTTCGGAGTCGACTTCACCGCCGCCGCCGTCAGCCCGCCCCATCCAATCGCCGCCAGCAGGACGAACGCCAGTGCTGCCGTCCGGCGCGTGACCTTCACCATCTTGCTGCGGTCGATGAACGGCACCAGGATCAACGCCAGCACTGCGAGTCCCGGCAGCACCACGCTGCCAACTACTTCCAGCGGTCCGCTGAACAATTTCAGGGTCTGAAACAGGAACAGGAAGTACCACTCGGGACGCGGAACGTACGACGTGTCGGTCGGGTCGGCCAGTTGCTCGAGCGGCACCCGCACCGCTATCGCCAGCGTGAACAGCACCGCGAACGCCACGAAGATCGCGACCGTATCCTTGAAGACCTGCTCCGGGTAGAATTTCTTCTTCGCCACTATTTCATCGCCGGGCATCGGCGCGACCCCGTGCTTGCGCACCAGGAACACGTGCAGCACGACCAGCGCAATCGTCGCCGGCGGCAGCAGCAATACGTGCAGCCCGTAGAATCGCGCGAACGTCACCACCCCGATCGCGCCTTCCCCGCCGAGCAACCGCGACAAATACGGGCCCAACACCGGAGCCTGTCCCGCAATCTGCGTTGTAACCACCGTGCCCCAATACGCCCGGTTGTCCCACGGCAGCAAGTATCCGGTCAGCCCGTACGCCAGCGTCACCAGCAGCAGCACCACCCCGACCATCCACGTCGCTTCGCGCGGCTTCTTGTACGCGCCGTACAAAAACACCTGCACCATGTGGAGCACCACCACCACGATGATCATGCTCGCGCCCCAGTGATGCAGTCCGCGCATCAGGCGCCCGCAGGTCAGTTCGGTGAGGATGTATCGCAGGCTGTTATACGCTTCACCGGGCGTCGGCGCATAGTTGAACGCCAGCATGATCCCGGTGAACGCCTGCACCATGAACAGGAACATCGCCACGCTGCCGAAAACCTGGTGCCAGCCGCTCGATGCCGGGATCTCTTCGTAGAGGAAATTCCGGACCGCCGTCTGTATCCCGGTGCGATGATCCAGCCAGTCATTCACGCCGCGTATCCGCCGCCTCACGACTTCTGCTCCAGCGACGCGTTCAATCTGCCGACCAGCAGCTTATTGCCCTGGACCTTCGTCTCGTATCGGTCGAGCGGCCGGGGCGCCGGCCCGGAGAGCACCCGCCCGTCGATCCCGAACAGCGACGTATGGCACGGGCAGAGAAACTCATTCTTCCCGTCCTCCCAGTGATATGCGCACCCCAGATGCGTGCATTGCGGACCGAACGCCGTGATCTTGTTATCAGCGGATTTGACTACCCACGCCGTGCTCTTCTCGCTGATCACCTTCCACCCGTCAATGCGGGTCCGCCGAAACGTCATCTCGACCGGCGAATTGGGCGCGATCCGCGTGATGTCGCCGACCTCGACCCACTGGTCTTCCTTCTTCGCCTTCGGGGGAAATAACAGGTAGATGAGAGCCGGCACGCCGAGGGCGGCCGAAATGGCGCCCATCATTCCGTAGATGGCGCCGACAAAGAAATTGCGGCGGGTGGTTTGCTCCTCGCCCGTGGTTTGAACCTGCACGTCTCCCATCCTACGCGCCGTCCCCCTCCAGATTTGTGACTCAATTGTATAGAGTTTGCAAATTCTGGTCAGGTTACCGGGTGGGATGGGACTGGCT
>JAOAPT010000891.1 GCA_025463045.1 Candidatus Solibacter sp. | reverse complement strand
ATTCAAGAGCAGGCGCAAACCAAAGTTGAGGCCTCCCAGCGCTACCCCATCCGGCTCGCCGGGATGGCGCTCTTCAACGCCTTCGCCAATTCCAAACAGAACGGCGGATTCGACTACCCGGTGGTTGCCGCGCCGACCGGCGTCGGCCACGCCGGCGCCACCGTACGGCAGACCATCATCGGGCTCGAGTTCGGCGGGCCGCAGGCCATCTGGGGCGGTAAAGTACGCGGCTCCGTCTATATGGATTTCTTCGCCGGCGCCACCAACAACGCGATGCGCGTCCGCACCGCCGATATCGAAATCGCCTGGAAGAATCGCAGCGTCATGGCCGGCCTGGAAAAGCCGATTTTCAACCCGCGCGAACCCAGTTCGCTGGCTCAGGTCGGCATCTCTCCGCTGACTGGCGCCGGCAATCTCTGGCTCTGGCTGCCGCAGGTGCGCGTCGAGCAGGATTTTCGTTTCGCCGCGAACACCGGCTTACGCGCGCAGTTGGGCGCGGTGCAAACGCGCGAGATCGGTCCTTACGTGGGCGCCGTCACCCCCGAAGCCGCGCGGCCCGGGCTCGAAGGCCGCTTCAACTTCTTCCACAAATTCGACGAGGACCGCGGTTTCGAATTCGCCGCCGGGTTCCACACCAGCACCACGCACGCCGCCGGCCGGTCCATTCCCTCGAATCTCTACTCGCTCGATTGGTCGTTTACTCCGTCGCGCCGCCTCGAATTCACCGGCGTCTTTTATTCCGGGCAAAACGTTGCTCACCTGGGCAGCGGCACGCGTCAGGGATATGCGATCTACAAATATTACGCCTACGCAGTCGGGAGTCGCGGAGGCTGGGGACAACTGACCCTGCACGCTCTACCGCGCCTCGACTTTCACTTGTTCACCGGACAGGTGGATGATGAGAATAGCGTGCTGAACACCGGCGGAATCGGCAAGAACCTGCTCTTCGGCGGCAACGCATATTTCCACATCGCGCCGAATGTGCTGGTCGGCTTCGAAGCTTCCCAGGTACGCACCATGTATATCGGGCAGGGACTGCGGCTCAACAATCACTATGATCTGGCGCTGGCTTACCTTTTTTAGCGTAGGACTTGGCCTTGCGGCCGCCGCCGGTGTTACCGGCGAGGTGGAACTGACCAATTCCAAGAATGCCGCCGTGCGCCGTCACAAGGATTACGCGGGCGTCGTCCTCTGGCTCGAACCGCTCGATCGCTCCGCGCCAGCTTCATCTCCCCGCCGCGTCGAGATGAAGCAGAAGGACAAGGAATTCCAGCCGCACGTGGTCGCCATCCCGCTCGGCGGAACGGTCGAATTTCCCAATCTCGACCTGATCTTCCACAACGCGTTCTCGAACTTCAGCGGACAGCCCTTCGACGTCGGGCTCTATCCACCGCGCACCTCCAAGAGCGTGACCTTTAAGCACGCCGGCATCGTGCGCGTCTTCTGCAATATCCACTCCACCATGAGCGCGATCATCGCCGTGGTCAACTCTCCGTGGTTCGCCGTGACCACCTCTACCGGCAAGTACAACATCACCGGAGTTCCTCCCGGCGAATATCAGCTTCACCTCTTTCACGAACGCGCCCTGCAGACCAACCTGGGCTTCCTCGAACGCCACATCACTGTTCCGGAAGCCGGCGTCACGATGCCCTTAATTTCGATTTCCGAAACCGGCTTCATCCCCGCGCCGCATCTCAACAAATACGGCCAGGACTATCCGCCTGCCGCTACCGATGGCACGTATCCAGGAGCGCCCAGGAAATGAGACATCGCTTCTCCCGCCTGTCGCTCCTGACCAAGATCATGCTCTCCACTTCAGTGGCGATCACGGCCTTGTTCGCGATCACCGGGGAGATCGTGCTCCGTAACATCACCAAGACCATGTTCGATAGCCTGGAAGCGGAGGTGCAAGGCAGCTTTCACGCCTACGCCTCGCTCTGGGAATCGCGCACCGAATTGCTCAACAGCGTGAGCCGCGTCGTCGCCAGCATGTCCGACGTCCGCGCCGCCTTCAGCACCGGGGACCAGGCCACCATACGCGATAGCGCCGGCGAACTCTGGTCGCGCATCTCCGATTCCGCCGGACTCTTTCTCGTCACTGACCCGCGCGGTCGCGTCATCGCCTCGCTCGGCGGTGTCACCGTGCCGTCACTCCGCAAGAATCTCGATCTCGTACAAGCCGCCGAGGCCGGATTCCCGAAGCAGGCCTCAGGCTTCTTTCTGCTGGAAGGCGAGCTCTATCACCTGTCCCTGACACCGGTCTACGTCCAATCGGGCCGCGGCCAGGATCTTCTCAACGTGCTCGTCGCCGGAGAACGCGTGGATGCGCTCACCGCGCAACGCCTCAAAGACGCTACCAATAGCGAGTTCCTCTTCATCACGCCGGGCGGCGTGATCGCGTCCACGCTCAATCCGCGCGCCACACAAGCCGTCGTTGCCGATCTCGTCAAGAAAGGCGCCACCGAGAAGGTCAGCGACGGCCTCGTGGAGTACGCGCAGTTCGAAACGCCGCTCCTCGATATCGTCGGCCAGTCCGTCGGCAAGCTCTGTATTCTGCGCTCCTTCGAAGGTCCCCAGCGGCGAATCGCGAGCGTCACCAACAACATCATTTTCCTCTGGCTCGGCGCCATTGCCGTAGGTTTCGTCCTGACCTATCTGCTCGCGCGCCGCATCGTCGAACCCGTCGAGCGCCTCGATCGCGCTGCCAGCGAAGTCGCGCGGCAGAACTACGAAATCGAAGTGCCGGTGACCAGCGAGGACGAGATGGGCCGCCTCGCGCGCACTTTCAACATGATGTGCGCGAGCATTCGCCAGGCACGCGAAGATCTCATCCGCCAGGAGCGGATCTCCACCATCGGCCGCCTCTCCGGCTCAATCGTTCACGACCTTCGCAATCCGCTCGCAGCAATCTATGGCGGCGCCGAGATGCTCGTCGACGCCGACCTGCCGCCCGCTCACGTCAAGCGGCTCGCCGGCAACATCTACCGCGCGTCTCGCCGCATTCAGGAACTCCTGCAGGATCTGCTCAACGTCTCGCGCGGCAAACAGAGCGCGCCCGAAACCTGCCGCCTCCGCGAGGTCGCCTCCGCCGCCTGCGATTCACTCGCCGCCGCCGCCGAGCATCAGGGCGTCGCCGTCCTCCTCGAAATCCCCGCCGACATCGAAGTGCCGCTAGAGCGCAGTCGCGTCGAGCGCGTCTTCACAAACCTGATCGGCAATGCGCTCGAGGCCATGCACTCCGGCGGCGAAGTCCGCATCACCGCCGAGCTGATGGACGGCGGCGCCGTCGTCCGCGTCGAAGATAACGGCCCCGGGATAGCGCCCGAGATCCGCTCCAAGCTCTTCCAGCCCTTCGTCAGCGCCGGCAAACGCAACGGCCTTGGCCTCGGCCTTGCGCTCTCCCGCCAGACCGTGATCGATCACGGCGGCGACATGTGGGTCGAGTCTCCCCCCGGCCGCGGCGCCCGCTTCAGCTTCCGCCTCCCCGGCGCCCACATCGCGCAGCCCCAAACTCTGCCCGTGTAGCCCCCGCGAAACTCTATGAACGACCCCCAATGAAAACGACCCAATCAGACCCGCGACCATTTAGCCACAATCGGCGTATCCGTAAGGTTCGCACCGGAAGTGACCGCCACCTGCCCGAGCGCCGACATCGTGACGCTTGCCGGAACCGAGGCGACGACCACTTACCGAGCGCCGAGCGCCCGTGAGGGGCGCAACGCCCCGTTAAAGCACACACGCCAATCCGAGCCGCGACGGTTACGGAGCGGTGGTCGCGCGCCAACCGCCGCCACCATACGTCGCCGCATTATCGCAATCTGCGCCGATTGGTAAT
>JAOAPT010000881.1 GCA_025463045.1 Candidatus Solibacter sp. | reverse complement strand
TGCGATGAAGTTACAGGGCACGCGCGCACTCGTTGTCGGCATGAAGAAGTCCGGTGTGGCTTCGGCGGAGTTCCTCGCGCGCCGGGGCGCGGTGGTGCGCGCGACCGATCTCAAGCCGCTCGCGGAGCTTTCGGGCGTGGCGGAGCTTGGCATTCCGTTCGCCCAGCAGACGCCGGAGGTCTTCGAGAATTGCGATTTGATCGTGCTCTCTCCCGACGTGCCGGCGGATCTGGCGCCGCTCGAAGCCGCGCGGGGACGGGGCGTGCGGGTGATCGGCGAGGTGGAGCTCGCCGCGCCCTTTCTGAAGGGGCGCACGATCGGGATCACGGGGTCCAACGGAAAGACCACGACGACGAGTCTGACCGGACATATTCTGCGCGAGGCGGGAGTGACGGTGCAGGTGGGCGGCAACATTGGAACGCCGGTCACCGCGATGGTGGAAAGTTCGCGCGACGATGGCTGGAACGTGCTCGAACTCTCCAGCTTCCAATTGGAGACGATTCGCGATTTCCGCGCGTACATCGGGCTGGCGCTGAATGTGACGCAGAATCATCTGGACCGGCATCATACCTTTGAGAACTACGCTGCCGCGAAGGGCCGTCTTTTCGAGACGCAGCAGACCGGTGATTTCGCGGTGCTCAACGCGGACGACCCCATCTGCGTCTCGTATGCGGAGCGCACCGCGGCGACTGTCCAGTGGTTCAGCAGCCGCAGGAAAGTGGAGCCGGGCGCGACGTTGTGCAGCGACAAGCTGGTAGTGCTCGGGAAGCTCTTGATGGAGGCGGGCGAGGTGCCGATTCGGGGGCGGCACAATATCGAGAACGTGCTGGCGGCGGCTATCGCGGCCTCGCGCGCCGGAGTCGACCACTCGTCGATCGCCGCTGCCGTGCGGACCTTCCGCGCGGTGGAGCACCGGCTGGAGTTTGTGCGGCAACTCAACGGCGTGGATTTTTATAACGATTCGAAGGCTACCAGCGTGGATGCGACGCTCAAGGCGCTCGACGCCTTTTCCGGCGGCGTGTGGCTGATTCTCGGCGGTAAGGACAAGGGCTTGGATTATGCCGCGCTGCGCGCTCCGCTGGCGGAGAAGGCGCGTGCCGCGCTGTTGATCGGCGCGGCGGCGGGGAAGATTGCCGAGCAGATTTCGGGCGCCGTCCCGCTGGTGGATGCGAAGACCGTCGAGGGGGCGGTGACGCGTGCCTTCGCGCATGCCACACCCGGCGACACGGTGCTGCTGGCGCCGGCCTGCGCGAGCTTCGATCAATTCAAAAGCTACGAGCATCGCGGCGAATATTTCAAACAGGTGGTCAACGGCCTGGAGCCGAAGGACTGATATGGCGCAACGTCTCAAGACCGATTGGATCCTATTCTTCACCGTCCTGACGATGGTGTTCTCGGGCGTGCTGATTGTCTATAGCGCGTCGTCGATCATGGCGCAGATGAATCCTAACTACCACTCGGCGTGGTACTTCGTGCAGCGCCAGGCGGCGTGGGGCGTGATCGCGCTGACCATCATGATGGTCATGAAGAATACGCATTACCGCAAGCTGCAGAATCCGGCGGTCGCGTTGAGCGCGATCAGCGTCGCACTATTTCTGCTGGCGGCGGTCTATTTTCTCGACGCGAAGGATCACCGGTGGCTGCGTCTCGGCGGTCCGGTCGGCGTGCAGCCCTCGGAGTTGGCCAAGCCCACGCTGGTGATTTTCCTAGCGTTCTTCGTCACGTGGCGCGCGCGGGCGATCAACAATCCGCGGTATACGCTGGTACCGGCGGCGATGGCGGTGGGGCTCGTGATCCTGGCGGTCGTGGTCGCCGATCTCGGGACGGCGATCGTGCTGGGCGCGGCGGCGGCGCTGGTGTTTTTCGTCGCGGGCCTGGAGAAGCGCTACTGCGCGATCGTCGGGGCGCTGGCGATGATCGGGCTTGTGCTGTTCACGTTCGCCAAACCATACAGGCTGGCGCGCGTCGTGAAGTTTTTCGATCCCGATTTCAAATTTATCGAGAAGGTGGATAAGCAGGGCAAGATCAAGGCGCGGCTGCAGGAATCGCTGGTCACGCGCGATACGAATTATCAGTTGCAGCAATCGCAGATCGCGGTCGGCGCGGGCGGTCCGCTCGGGATGGGGTTCATGAACGGGCGGCAGAAGCTGCTCTATCTTCCCGAAGCGCACAAGGACTTTATCTACGCGGTGGCGGGGGAAGAGCTGGGAATGATCGGGTCCGTCGGACTGCTGATGGGCTTTTCAATTATCTTCTGGCGCGGTCTGCGGGCGACGCTGCGGATCAACGACGATTTCGGAAGGTATCTCGCGCTCGGGCTGACGGTGGTCGTAGTCGTGCAGGGCTACATGCATATGAGTGTAGTGCTGGGCATGATGCCGACGAAAGGGATTCCGCTGCCGATGATCAGCTACGGCGGGAGTTCGCTGGTGAGTACGCTAGCGAGTTTGGGAATGCTGATGAATGTGAGCGAGCATGCGGGGTAGCGCGCTAGTGCGTCGGACGGCGGGTTTCGAGATAGAGGACGCGCTCTTCGAGCGCGGCGATGCGCGCGTTGTTATCGAGGACGTTGGAATCGGTGGTCTGGACGCGGGCTTCGACGGTCTTGAAGCGGGTGAAATTACCACGGGCGAAAGCTTGAAGGCCGGTGAGGATTTCGGTTTGCATGTCGCGCATTACTTCGGTGAGACGGTCGACCGTTCGCTGTTCGGAGGCGGCGATGGCGGCACCGATTGCGGCACCGATTGCGGCGGAGGTTCGCTGTTCGGAGGCGGCGATGGCAGTGGTGATGGCAGTGGTGACGTCACGGACGGTCGCAGGTCTATCTTGAGTTTCGTCGTTGGTCGGCATGGAGGCAGCGTCTCCTGTCTTTCAGTCTACGCTATCGCGTTTACCGGCGGTGTGTTCCAATGACGGACCAGCAGACCATTCCGGCGATCGACACGCGGCCGACGGCGGCCGGCGGATCCTTCCTCATGGCGGGCGGCGGGACGGGCGGACACGTCATCCCCGCCCTGGCGGTCGCTCGCGAACTGCGGTCGCGCGGGCACAAAGTATTCTTCGTCGGCACGGAGCATGGGATGGAATCGCGCCTTGTTCCGCCCGAAGGGTTCGAGTTTCAAACGATTCGGATCGGCGGCCTGAATCAGGTGAGCTGGCGCCAGAAGGTGGCGACATTGAGCCGCTTGCCGGTCACCACGCTGAAGTGCAGCCGCTCTGTGGGCGATGCTTCGGCCGTCTTCAGCATGGGCGGGTATGTCGCCGGACCTCCGGTGATGGCGGCTCTGGTGCGGCGCGTTCCGGTGGTGGTGATGGAACCGAACGCGATCCCCGGATTTACCAATCGCGTGATCGCACGGCTGGTGTCGCGCGCCCTCGTCTCGTTCCCGGAGACCGCCCGCTTCTTTCCACGAGGACGCACCGAAGTCACGGGATTGCCGGTGCGGGAAGAGTTCTTCCGGATCGCGCCCAAGCCGCGCGGCGAGGTGTTGAACATCCTGATCACCGGCGGAAGCCAGGGCTCGCGCACCTTGAATCACGCTGCGCGTCAGAGCTGGCCGCTATTTCAAGGCGCGCGCTACCCGGTGCGAATCACGCACCAGACGGGCACGGCGGCCTTCACGGAAACGCGCGACGCTTTCGCCGAAGCGGGGCTCGAAGGCGAGGTCGTCCCTTTCATCGCGGACATGCCCGCTGCATTCGCCGCCGCCGATTTGGTCGTCTGCCGCGCAGGGGCGGGGGCCGTCAGCGAACTTGCCGCCGCCGGTAAGCCGTCGATCCTCGTGCCCTTTCCGTTCGCGGCCGACGATCACCAGACACGCAATGCGCAGGCCATGGAGCGCGCCGGAGCTGCGCGCCTGGTGCGCGATGCCGAGATGTGCGGCCAGACGCTGTTCGACCTGGCCACCGGCCTGAGCGATGAGTTGAGTTCCATGGGCGAAGCTGCACGTCAATTCGCCAAACCCGGCGCCGCACGGCGCGCCGCGGATATTTTAGAGGAGGTCGCACGGTCCTAACTGCATTTTCAATTGACAGTTGACCGATAAGCCGAAACAATACGATAAGGAAATGTTCTTCCGTCCCCAGCACCTGCATTTCACGGGAATAGGAGGCATTGGCATGAGCGGTATCGCGGAGGTGCTGCTCAATTTGGGTTACCAGATCTCCGGCAGCGACGCGAAGCTCTCGCCGATCACTGAGCGCCTCGCTGCCATGGGGGCTCGTGTCTTCGAAGGCCACGCCGCGTCTAACATCGACGGCGCGCGTGCGCTTGTCGTCAGTTCGGCCGTCGACGAGCAGAATCCCGAAGTGCAGGAGGCGCGCCGCATTTCGATCCCGGTGATTCCGCGCGGCGAGCTGCTGGCCGAGCTCATGCGCCTGAAGTACGGCATCGCGGTGGCCGGCAGCCACGGCAAAACGACGACCACGTCGATGACGGCGACGATTCTGAATTTCGCGGGGCTCGACCCCACGGTGGTGGTGGGCGGACGCGTCGGCACGATGGGCGGCTCGAACGCCCGCCTTGGGCACAGCGATTTTCTGGTGGTGGAATCCGACGAGAGCGACGGCTCGTTCCTCAAACTCTCGCCGATCATCGCCGTGGTCACCAACGTGGATCGCGAGCATCTGGATCACTACGCCGGCCTGGAAGAGATTCGCGCGGCGTTCATCGAATTCGTCAATAAGGTGCCGTTCTACGGCGCCGTGATCGTCTGCCTCGACGATGCCAACGTGCAAGGATTGCTGCCTGAAATCCGGCGGCGCACGATCACCTACGGCACGACCGCGCAAGCCGATATTGAGGCGACGGAGATTGCCTGCGGACCCTTCGCCAGCGAATTCCGCCTGCGCTATCGCACGGCGGACCTGGGGCGCTTCCGGCTGCACATTCCCGGACGCCACAACGTGCTCAACGCGACGGCGGCGATCGCGGTGGCGATGGAACTCGAGGTCAAGCCCGACACGATCCGCGAAGCGCTCGAGACTTTCAGCGGCGTCGACCGGCGCTTCCAATTGCGCGGAACGGAGCGCGGGATCTCCGTGGTCGACGATTACGGGCATCATCCCACCGAGATTCGCGCGACGCTGGACGGCGCGCGCCAGTGCGGTTTCCGTCGCATTCACGTGCTTTTCCAACCGCATCGTTATACGCGCACGTTTCACCTGATGGACGAGTTCGCGCGCTCGTTCCACCAAGCCGATAGTGTGTTCGTTATGGATATTTACGCCGCCAGTGAGAAGCCGATCGAAGGCGTCACGGCCGAATCGCTGGTGGAGCGCATCCGCCAGTTCGGCCATCGCGGCGTGGAGTATGTCGGCACGCTCGATCGCGGGGTCGACGCGCTGGTGAACGCCGCGGCGGATGGCGACCTGGTGCTGACGCTCGGTGCGGGCAGTGTTTACCAGGCCGGCGAAAAAGTTCTCGAGCGCCTGCGAAAAGGGGGAACGGCCTGATGGCGCGCGAACCCAAGAAGCAGCCCCGCCGTTTCAATTGGCGTGTCATGTTCGGCATTCTCGCCTTCGGCGCGGTCGGCGTGACCACGGCGGTCGGCGCGTACAAGGTCAACCTCTACGTCAACTCCGACCCGCAATTCATGCTCACGCGCGATCATAAGGACGCGCTCACGATTCAGGGCTTGGTCTACGCGTCGCGCACGAAGGTGATTCGCGTGTTCGGCACCGATTTCGACCACAGCATTTTTTCCGTGCCGCTCGCCGAGCGCCGCCGCCGCTTGCTGGCCATCGATTGGATAGAGGACGCTTCGGTATCGCGCGTGTGGCCGGATCGCCTGGTCGTGCGGATTCGCGAGCGCAAGCCGGTCGCGTTCGTCTCCTTCCGTTCGGGCGTGCTGCTGATCGATGCACACGGTGTGCTGCTCGAACCGCCGGCGCAGGCGCAGTTCGCGTTCCCCGTGCTGAGCGGCGTCCGCGAAGACCAAACCGAAGCGCAGCGCAAGGAACACGTGCGCGCCTTCCTCCAGGTGCAGGAAGAAATGGGGTACCTGGCCAAGGACGTTTCTGAAATCGATACTACCGATCAGGAGAACATTCGCATTGTTTCCCAGATCGATCATCGCGTGGTGACGCTCCTCATCGGCGATGCCAACTACGCACGCCGCTATCAGAATTTCATCAATCACTACCCGGAGATGAGAAAACGCTCGCCTGAGGCGAAAGCCTTCGACCTCAGGTTGGATGACCGAATTACGGTGAAGGAATAATAGGGCTCATGGCAGCAAAAACCATCTACGCAGCAGGACTCGATCTGGGCAGCCGCCAGACGCGTCTGGTCATCTGCACCCTGGAGAACGGGCACGTCCGTTTCCTTGGCGCAGGCGAGGCAGAATCACAAGGATGGTCGAAGGGACGCATCGCGGATCAGCAGGCGGTCAGCGGTTCGGTGACCGCGGCGTTGCGCGAAGTGGAAGCGCGCGCGGGCGCGTCGATCGAATCCGCGGTGGTCGGCATGGGCGGTCCGACGGTGCGCGGCGCGAATGGGCGCGGCATTCTCGAACTCGGCTACGTGCAGGAGATTCAGCAGAAGGACGTGAATCGCGTCTTCGACCGTGCGTCGCGCGTGCAATTGATGGAAGACCGCATGGTGCTCCAGCTTTTCCCGCAGGATTTCGTGGTGGACGATCATCCCGGCCATCGCGACCCGCGCAAGATGTTGGCGTCGCGGCTCGAGGTCAACGTCCACCTGGTCACCGCGTCAATTCAGGAACACAACGCGATCATCGGCGCCGTGAACACTGCGCACCTCGCGGTGGAGGAGACGGTCTATGAAGCGCTCGCCTCCTGCTACGCCGCCGTACTGCCGGAGAACCGCCGCGAAGGGATCGCGGTGGTCGACATCGGCTCGCATTCGACCGAGCTCGTCATCTATTACGGCGATGCGATGCACCTCGCGAGTACGGTGCGTATTTGCGGCGATCACTTCACGCGCGATCTGGCGCAAGGGCTCTGTCTCAGCTTCGAAGACGCCGAGCTCGTCAAGATGGAATTCGGCTGCGCCGTGTCGCGCGATTGCCCGGACAACATTGCGGTGGAACTGCCGACTCCCGAAGACCGGCAGCCGCGCGAAGTGCAGCGCAAGATCGTCAACCGCATTATCGAAGCGCGGGCCGAGGAGCTCTTCCGTTTCGTGCGCGGCGAATTCGCGCGCGTCGGACTGGATCGCTCGCTGATCGGCGGAGTCTTCCTCACGGGCGCCGGCGCGAAGATGCCGGGCCTCTGCGATGCCGCCGAAGAAGTGCTGCAATGTCAGACGCGCTTCGGCCTGACTGAAGGCATAATGGACTGGCCAGCCGAGTTCAACGATCCCGCATGGTGCACCGCCGCGGGCCTGGCGATGTATTCCGCGAAATTGAAAGAGCAGGCCGAATTGCAAAAAGAGCAGGCAACCTGGATCGGGAAGATTCTAAAGTAGGAGGTTGATCAATGGCATTGATCGATGGCGACATGGACGATCTGAAGTACGAAATGGAAGAAGAGGCGCGCTCGGGCACGCGTATCAAGGTGATCGGCGTGGGCGGCGGCGGGTGCAATGCCGTGGCTCGCATGGTGGCCGAAGGCCTTGAGGGCGTGCAGTTCTACGCCATGAACACAGACCTGCAGGCGCTCTCCGCCTGCAACGTGCCGAACAAATTGCAGCTCGGCTCGAAAATGACGCACGGGCTCGGCGCCGGCTCGAATCCCGAGATCGGCCGTCAGGCAGCGCTCGAAAACACCGACGCCATCGTCGAACTCCTGCAGGGCGCCGATATGGTCTTCGTCACCGCGGGTCTGGGCGGCGGCACCGGCACCGGAGCTGCGCCCGTCATCGCCTCGCTCGCCAAGGAACTCGACGCACTTACCGTTGCCGTCGTCACCAAGCCCTTCGGGTTCGAAGGTCCGCGCCGCATGCGGCTCGCCGAGGAAGGGCTCGGACGTCTCGCAGGCACGGTCGATACCGTCATCGCCATCCCCAACGATCGCCTGCTGAATCTTGTTCCGCGGGGCACCAGCTTTTTCGAGTCGTTCAAAGTCGCCGACGATCTGCTGCGCCAGGCGGTGCAGGGCATAAGCGACATCATCATCACTCCCGGCCTGATCAATCGCGATTTCTCGGACATCAAGGCGACGATGGTCGGGATGGGGTACGCGATGATGGGCACGGCGATCGGACGCGGCGAAAAGGCGGCGGTCGAAGCGGCGCGCCAGGCGATCAGCTGCCCGCTGCTCGAAGACACGCGCATCGCAGGCTCGCGCGGAATTCTCATCAACATCACCGGATCGAGCCGTCTCGGATTGCACGAAGTCAACGAAGCGTGTTCGATTATCCGTGAAGCCGCGGAGTGCGACGATGTGCAGATCAACTTCGGCGTGATCCTGAACGAGTCGCTCGCCGACGCGGTGAAGATCACCGTGATCGCCACCGGATTTCAGCCGGAGAGTTCGCCCGTCCCGGAGCGCCGCGGATCGGTGACACCCGTGATTCGCGTGCAGCAGCGGCTGCCGGAGCCCGAGCCGGTGCCGACGATCGAACACATCATGCAGGAGCCCGAGCCCGAACCCGCTCCGATGCTCGTCGCCGAGGCCGAGCCCGCCATCGACATGGACGATCTCGATACGCCTGCATACTTGCGGCAGGGACGGCTGTTGAATTAAGACGCCGGGATGGTAGGACTCGGATTTGAGTGGGATGGGAGGAAGGAATCTGCGAACGGCGCAAGCACGTCGTTAGCTTCGCCGAGGCTCTCAGGCGGCATCCGCGGCAAAACGTAGAGCAATTGGCAGACCCCTTTCCCGATTCGAAATCGGCAAACGATGCGCTTCGCGCGCTGCTCGCGGTGGCAACGCGAGCCCAGCGCCGCAAACGCACCTAATTACGCTTGAGTGTGCGCTCTCGAACCTGCGCATCGGCGCGCGCCAGCCTATGATGAGGCATGCTCGCACGCCTCGTGCTGGTTAGCGCGATACCACTGCTGCTCCCGGCAGATCAGATTCCGGTGCGTCATACCGAGGGTCGCGTTCACGGATTTCTGGTCCTGCGGGACGTCGAGGATAATCTCCTCGCGTCCGGCGGCCTGACGCAGTTAGCAACTGGAAATCGCGTCACCAGCGAGCTCACCTTTCATTTCAAGGACGGCTCGCTTCAGCAGGAGACCTCTGAATTCTCGCAGCGCCGCGTGTTCCAACTTCTCACCTATCACCTCGTGCAGAAGGGGCCGACGTTCAAACGCCCCACGGACTTGACTCTCGACGCCTCGACAGGGCAGGTCACGATCCGATACACGGATGACGATGGCAAGGAGAAGACGATCTCCGAGCGGATGAACCTGCCCGCGGATCTGGCCAACGGGATCGTTCCGACGCTTTTGGCTAACATCGATCCTAAGACGCCGAAGACCACTGTTTCGATGCTGGTCTCTACCCCCAAGCCGCGCGTCGTCAAGCTGGAGATTTCGCCGGGCGGCGAAGATTCGTTCTCCGTCGGCGGTGTGGCACGCAAAGCGCTGACCTACACGGTTCACGTGAATATCGGGGGCGTCAGCGGTGTGATTGCGCCTATCGTTGGCAAACAACCGCCGGACGCCCACATCTGGATGGCCGGCGGCAAAGCCCCGGGCTTCCTCAAATCGGAAGGGCCGTCTTTCGAAGGTGGGCCCATTTGGAAAATCGAACTGGCCAGTCCCGTCTGGCCGAAGCGCGACGCACCTGTAAAGAAGTAACTTGGCCGCGGGCGAGCCGTTTTGCAAGCCTCGTCGAATTATAGTACTGGTCGCACCAATATCCGGTTGTTTCCCACCTCGTTCCTTCACAGTGGCGGATTGTACGCCCACAAATACAGACATTCACCTTCGGAGGAACGAAATGAAACTACGGAATAGGCTGGTCTACAGCGCCCTCGGCGCCGGCGCCCTGTTGGCGCTCGGCGCCATATCCGCGCCCAAGTTACACGCAGCGATCAAGGCGGCCTTTGTCGAGGTTGTCATCCCCAGTAAGCCGTTCGCCGCCGAGATTTCAATCGTTGGCAACAATACATTCGCCGACGGTCCGGATCTTGGGACACTCGGAGTAACATCGCTGACCATCACCAACTATGATGCCGCGGCGCAGCAGATCACGATCTTCGCGCCGGTCATGGGCGGATCGGCTCAATTCGGCTGCAGCTTTGGCACTGTGATCGGGGGCGGCAGCCCTTCGACCTCCGTGATCGTTCAGGGCAAATCCACCCTTCATCTTGCGTATCCGAGCCCTTTGGTCTTCAGTTCCATCGGCGGACACACTTGCGTTGCCGCTCAGATCAACACCGTTCACTCGGGTGGAGTCAACGTCGACATCACCGGCTTCGTGAACTAGACCCGATCAGTTTCCAGGTATACACAGATGAATCTTACTAAGTACTGCGCGTGGACCGCGCTCGCCATCGGACTTACCCTCGCGCCCACCGCCGGGGCCGGGACCCTCTCGTTTGCCGGCAGCCTCGACCCGAATAACTCGAACGACACATTTTCGATTCAGTTCTCGGCACTCTCTTCCGTCACCGTGATCCTGCAATCGTATGGCTTTGGCGGCACCTCCGCCACAGCATCGGGAATGAACGCCGCGGGGCAGATCATTCCCTCGGGCGGCTTCGATACGTACCTGTCGCTGTTCAACGGAATCGGCGACAGCGCCACGTTTCGCAGTTCGAACGACGATGGCCTCTGCCCGCCCGCCGCTACCGATCAGGGCAACTGCTACGACTCACGCCTGACCGCGCTCAGCCTGCCGATCGGCACCTATACCTTCGTATTGAGTGCCGCGGGCAACATGTCCTTCGCGGAGAATCTGGGAACGGGCACGCTGGGTGACGGCTTCATCGGTCTCGCTTCTCCGGATTACGGTGGGCGCACCGCGAACTATGCTCTCGATCTCACATTCGTGGAAGGCCGGATTGCGCTAATCTCTACCGGCGTTCCCGAACCGGCGAATTGGTTACCGGCTAGTGCCGCTTTGCTCGTGCTCTTCGGCGCGCGGCGCTTCCGGAGTGTCCGCCGGACATAACACTAAGCGGCCGCGCCGAGTTCGATCGCCTCGACGGCGTGGCCCGCTTCTCCCATCATGCGCGCGGTGTGCGCGAACGCCTTCGTATCGCCCGTCGCGTAGTAAGTCACACGCCCCGCGCCGCGCTCCTCGATTGCCGCAGCGACGCGTTCCGCCGTCACGCTCGCGGAATCGACCAGGTTTACGCGGGCGCCGACCGCGCGCCGTACCGCGCCGCGCAACAGGGGATAGTGCGTGCATCCCAGAATCAGCGTGTCGACTTCCGGCATCGCGGTCAAGTAGTGCCGCACCAGCACATCGGCCTCCGGCGACTCGGCCAGTCCTTCTTCCACGAGGTGGACGAGCATCGGACAGGCGCGCGCCCACACGTGAAATCCGCGCGCTTCGAGCCGGTGCTGGTACGCCTCGCTCGCGATTGTCGCCTGCGTAGCGATCACGCCCACGTGCCCGGATCGCGTCGCGCGTGTCGCCGCGTCCACACCCGCGTCCACTACTCCCCACACCGGCACGGCGCACCGCCGCTCCACCTCCGGCAGCGCCACGGCCGATGCCGTGTTGCACGCGACGACGATCGCGTCGACGCCGCGCCCGCAGAGGAAGTCCGCGATCTCGCACGCATAGTCCGCCACCATCGAGGCCGGCTTACGGCCATACGGCGCGCGCGCGGTGTCGCCGACGTAAAGAAAATCACATTGCGGCAATCGCTTTCGCAGTGCCTGGAGCACCGTCAGGCCGCCTACTCCGGAGTCGAATACGCCGATCATGCGCTTTTCTTTGCACGCGCCCTGCCATGCGATAATCAAAAGTCCCCATGAAAGCTCGCGTCTTCGTCACTCTAAAGTCCACTGTCCTTGACCCGCAGGGCCAAACGGTGCGCTCCGCGCTCAACGGACTCGGGCATACGTCCATCGCCGAAGTGCGCCAGGGCAAATATTTCGAGATCGCACTCGCCGACGGCGTCACTACCGAGCAGGCGCGCGCGGAAATCGAAACCATCGCGCATGACGTACTGGCCAATCCCGTGATCGAAGACTACCGCATAGAAATTCTGAATTGAATCCATTCGTACGCGGGCGCCGGCCTGACCTGCCCCTATAATTGATAGATTATGTGCGGCATTGTCGGTTACATCGGCACTCACAGGGCTGTTCCGATTATTTTGGAAGGCCTTAAGCGTCTGGAGTATCGGGGCTACGATTCGGCCGGGCTCGCGGTCTATTGCGATAACGACGAACTGGTGATCCGGCGGGCGCAGGGGAAGCTGCGCAATCTCGAAGAGGCGATCCGGATGAGCCCGATCGATGGCTCCTTCGGCATCGGCCATACGCGCTGGGCCACGCACGGCCGACCCACCGAAGAGAACGCGCATCCGCACCGCGACTGCAAGAACGATGTCGTGGTGGTTCACAACGGCATTGTCGAAAACTATCTCTCGCTCAAGCATCAGCTACAGCACGAGGGGCACCTCTTCAAGACCGAGACCGATACCGAGGTGATCGCGCACCTGATCGAGAAGCACTTCGAAGGCAACCTCGAAGAAGCGGTGCGCGCGGCCGTCAAGGAGATCACCGGCGTCTTCGCCCTCGCCGTGATCGCGCGGTCCGACCCGCACAAGATCGTCGCCGCGCGCATGGGTCCGCCGGTCGTGATCGGCATCGGGGACAACGAATACTTCGTCGCCAGCGACGTCCCCGCGATCCTTTCGCACACGCAGGATATGTTCTTCCTCGCCGATGGCGATATGGCGATCCTCACGCCGGATGGCGTCCGGCTCAGTGATTTCGAGGGACGCAGTGTGCACCGGCAGGTGTCGCACATTCTGTGGAATCCGATCCAGGCGGAGAAGGGCGGCTATCAGCATTTCATGCTGAAAGAGATCTTCGAGCAACCGCGCGCCATTCGCGATACCACGCTGGGCCGTGTCGGGCAGGAGACGGGACGCATTTTCCTCGACGAGATGGAGATCACTCCCGCCGAGTTCGCATCCTTCAAACAGGTGAAGATCATTGCCTGTGGGACGAGCTGGCATGCCGCGCTCTCCGGCAAGTTCATGATCGAGAAACTCGCCCGAATTCCCGTCGAGGTCGATTACGGCAGCGAGTTCCGCTATCGCGACCCCATCGTTGTTCCGGACACCTTGACGATCGTCATCTCGCACTCGGGCGAGACGGCCGATACGCTGGCCGCGCAGCGCGAGGCGAAAGCCAAAGGCTCGCGCACGCTCGCCATTTGCAACGTGGTCGGCTCGATGATCACGCGCGAGGCTGCGGGCACGATCTACACGCACGCCGGACCCGAAATCGGCGTGGCATCCACCAAGGCATTCACCTGCCAGTTGACCGCACTCTTCATTCTCGCCATGTACCTTGGACAGGCTAACGGACAGCTCGATGAGGAGCACTCGCGCTGCCTCGTACAGGAGCTGGTTCATCTGCCCGGCAAGCTCGAAACGCTGCTCTCGCATGACGCGCAGTTCGAGGCGCTCGGCAAGGAACTGCATCGTTCGACCGACTTCCTTTTCCTCGGGCGCGGCGTGCATTTTCCAATCGCGCTTGAAGGCGCGCTCAAGCTCAAGGAGATCTCGTACATTCACGCCGAGGGCTATCCCGCGGGAGAAATGAAGCACGGGCCGAACGCGCTGATCGATGAGAAGCTGCCGGTGGTGGTGCTCGCTACCCACGATCCCACCAGCGAAGAGAGCTGCCTGCTCTACGACAAGACGCTTTCCAATATTCAGGAAGTGAAGGCGCGCGACGGCATCGTCGTCGCCATCGTCACGAAGGGCGACGATAAGGCGCACCGGATCGCCGATCACATCATCGAAATTCCGGAATCTTCCGAGCTGTTGACGCCGATCCTCGAGATCGTGCCCCTGCAATTGCTGGCGTATCACATCGCCGTGCGCCGCGGCTGCGATGTCGACCAGCCGCGCAATCTCGCTAAGAGCGTCACTGTAGAATAGGTCCGGATGGCTCAACTGCGAGTGTTCATCGCGTCTTCGGCGGAGGGCCTGGAGATCGCGAATGCCACGCGCGAGCGGCTGCTTGTGAAACTCGGCGACACGGTTGACGTGCGCGTGTGGACGCGCGAATTCGACCTGAGCGCGACCTACATCGAGTCGCTGGAGCGCGCGTCGGCCGAAGCGGATTTCGCCGTCATGGTGCTGACGCCCGATGACGTCACCACCAGCCGCCGCATGGAAACGATGGCGCCGCGCGACAACGTGGTCTTCGAACTCGGCTTGTTCATGGGGTCGCTCGGCCGCGAGCGCTGCTACATCGTTTGCGAAGACCGCCCCGATCTCAAGCTGCCCACCGACCTGCTGGGCGTGAAGAGCGCCGCTTTCCAGCGCAACGCCGGCCCGAGAACCAGAAAGTCGCTCGCCGCCCAGTGTTCCTCAATCGGCGAGCGGATCGCGCACCTCGGTCCCCGTCATAAATTCAATCCGGCGGAGGTTGCCGTGCAGTCGGCGATTCGCGGTTTTTGCTCGCGAGTGGAAGGTGCCTGGTGGTCGCGAATCACGCGCGAAGATCCGGTGACGATGAGCTTCGTCCGGATCGAGGCCGATCCGCTGTTCAACACCGTGTGCCTGAATGGCGGGAAGTCTTTCGATAAGCGCGGAAAGTTCATCGCGAACTGGAAGAGTCTGCTGGCGGGTGTCGACGTCGGGCGTTCGCTGATTCGTTACCACTGGAGCGGCTGGCACACGACGCCGAATTACGCCAACGCGCTTTTCCACGGCTTCGGCGAGATGGAGTTCGACAAGCCGGCCGGTCCGAAGGGCAGAATTGTTCGCGGCTCAGGCCGGTTCTGGGATGTCGACGAAGTTCATCCGGAAAAGACCAAAGTGAAGCCTTGTGAAATGCGCCGCGTTACCGATGAACGTGCGGTCGTGACGATGGCGGACGGCAACGAAAAGGAAGTTCGCGCGCTGGTACGGAAGACCCTCCTCGCGTGGTGATTTACTTCTTCCCAGGCAGCATGAATACCGATGTCCCGCCCGGTGTGGCGGTCTGCGTCCGCGGCGCCTCGACAGGCTGCCCTACGACCGTCGGCTGCGTTTGAGCGGGCTGCGTCTGCGTGCGCCGGCCCTGCGCCTGCTGCGCCTCAATCGCCTTCTTCAACTCCGCCTCGGAGATCGCGAAGCTCAACTTCAGCGTGTTGTCCTCCACCTTCACGTCGAACTTCGCGCTGTTGGATTGCGCCTTCGCCATCATCTGCAACAGCCCCAGCGATGCGGCCAGCTTCTCCGTGTCCTTCGACGAGCGCGCATGAACTTCCGCGCCCAGTTCGAGCCCGTTCGTGATTCGGATTCCGAATTCAAACCGGTCGATCGAGTTGAGTTGCTCATTCTGTCCGCCCGGAGCGATGAAGCCCTGCGGACGCTCGCCCGTGCCCCACAAATCGAACCGCTCGCGTAGCGACGCCACGCGCTCGACAAGCGATCGATCGTAGACGGCGGGCTGTCCGCGCCGGTCGATCGCCGCTCTCACCAGCGGTCCGTCGCCCGCCAGCGCTGTGGTCGCATCCAGCACTCCGAACACGCTGGTCGCGCCCTTGTCGGTGGTCGTGCGGAGCGGCACTCCGTGATACAGCTTCGCCCCCTCAGTCAACTTCTCCACGTTGAAGCGCCCGCGCAAAACCAGCAGCGCTGGTGCGTTCTCCTTGTCTGCCGCGGAGGTCAACAGCACTTCGTCGATATCGTGCAGTGGGTCGAAGCCGGTGAACGTCGCCAGCTTCAGCCAGCTTTCGCTCATCGATTTCGCGCTCTGGCCGTTCTGCGCGAACAGCGAGGATTCCGTGAGCGACCGTACCCGCAGTCCCATCACGACCTTCGTGTCGGGCGGCAGATACTCCTGTAAAGCGAAGTCTCCCGCCAGTACCACTCGCGCTACAGCGAGCGCCATCCAGACACACTTCATGAGCTGCCTCCAACTTACACGCGCATACAGTATGAATCGAGGGCGCGGAGGTAGCCAATACCACGTTCGTTAGCGCGGACTCGTTAACTTCCGGCGCGCAAGGCGAACGTCCGTCGCTACGCGCGGCGATGCGCGCCCGAAATTCCTTACCACGCTGGTCGAACGCGGACCCCCCGCGCCGACCTGCGCAGGATCGTCGTGGAAGGCCCGCACGGCAAGTATCCCGACGTCGTGTCGAAGAGAATCTGGCGAACGTCTATCGCCGCCAGGTCGCGATGTTCAAGAGCATCCAGTTCTTCAGCGGAACAATCGCGTGGGTGCTCGTCGAACTTCGGTTCGCCGCGCCGCCTGCCCGCCGGCATTCAGATTTCCATCGTAAAGGACTCCTTCGCCAGGCGCTGAACGATACTGGTCGTATGACCATGACCTCGCACCGCCTGCAGATCTCCACCCGCGGAAAAGGGCTGTACGAGATTACGCACCAGATCGCCGCGTGGCTGGCCGGAGTGAAGGTCCGCTCCGGCCTGCTCACCGTCTTCGTCCAGCACACCTCCGCCTCGCTCACCATTCAGGAGAACGCGGACCCCGACGTGGTGCACGATCTGAATACGTTCTTCAATCGGCTCGTGCCCGAAGACAATCGCCTCTACCGTCATACCTGCGAAGGTCCCGACGACATGCCCGCGCACATCCGCGCCGCGCTCACGCTGACGCAAATCTCCATCCCGGTCGAGGACTCCGCGATGGCGCTAGGCACCTGGCAGGGCGTGTACCTTTTCGAACATCGCGCGATTCCGCACCGGCGCAACGTGCTGCTTCACCTGATCGGCGAACCATGATAGTCTTCCTCGTATGGGCATCTCCCGTCGTGATTTTCTCGGCACCGCCGCGCTTGGCGCTGTAGCCGCGCCGCTGGTCTCCGCCACCGGCATGCCGATGCGCACCTTGGGCAGCACCGGCACGCAAGTCTCGCTCCTCGCATTCGGAGGCGGCAGCCGCTTCGTGAGCTATGGCGAAGAGCCCGGTATTGCTGCGCTCAATCACGCGCTCGATCTCGGCATCACCTATATTGATACCGCCGATAGCTACGGGAGAAACGGCGAGAGCCAGCTCTGGATCGGCAAAGTGCTCAAGCAGCGCGGCCGCAAGGGCCTGTGGCTCGCGAGCAAAATCGGCCCGCGCAAGTACGACGACTTCATGCGCGTTCTGGAAGTCAGCCTCAAGCGCCTGCAGGTCGATCAAGTCGATCTGCTCCACGTCCACGCGCTGATGGGCCCCGAAGATCTCGCCGCTGTGTCCGCCAAGGGCGGCGCCTACGAGGCTGCGGTCAAAGCGAAGGAGCAGAAGCTGACGCGCTTCATCGGCATCACCTGCCACGCTTTCCCGGATGTCCTGAAGACCGCGCTCGAACGCCATGATTTCGATTGCACCCAGATGGCGCTCAACGCCGCCATGCGCGCCCAGGTGAAGGATTCGCCGCCGAGTTTCGAAACGCTCGCGCTGCCTGTCGCCCTGCGAAAGAAGATGGGCGTCACGGCAATGAAGATCTTCTCCGCCGACGTGCTTGTCGGCCAGGCGCCGCCGGAAAAGTTGATCCACTATTCAATGTCGCTGCCCGTCGCCGCCACCGTGATCGGCATGCCGAAAGTGGAGCACATCGAAGCGAACATCGCGATCGCGAAGGCATTCAAGCCGATGCCCGCGCAGGAAATGCACCAGATGTCCGGCGAACTCGGACCGAAGAATAAAGTCGCGATCGACACGTACTTCCGCACTCACATCGACGCGTAAGCCCCTTAAGCGATCCTTTTCCGCAGTTGGAACGCGACCGAATACGGGCGAGCCCTGCTGCTCGCGAGCTTGCGGGGGTTCTCCGCCAGATGGAAGCGCTCCTCCGTAAGCCGGGGCTCTTCAAAATCCATGACCACTAATCCCGCCGCCTTGAAGGCCTTCCAGTAATCCGATAAGGGCCGGTGAAACCAAATGAAGTCCGAGGTGAAGTGCGCCCACGGCGGGTCGACGCGCCTCCTTCGCTCGAAGTAGGGAAACGTCCAGCGATAGTTCGTCTCGTCGCCGTTCATGGAGCGCGTTGCGCCGCCCGCCGGGAAGCAGGGATGGGAGAACACCAGCACGGCCTTGCCACCCGTGCGCAGCACCCGGCTGAACGACCGCATCGCGCCCTCGAGATCGGGAGTGTCCATGAGCACATAGTTAGCGATCAACAGGTCAAACTCCGCGTCGGCGAACGTGCCGAGTTCACTGCAAGTGTCCACGCGGAATTCGATATCGGGATGCTGCGCACGCGCGATGGCAATCATGCGCTCCGATAAATCGACTCCCGTGACGGCCGCTCCGCGATCCCGAAGCTGCCTGCACAGGTAGCCCGTCCCACATCCCGCATCGAGCACTTTGAGCCCACCGACATCGCCCGCGAAGGCCCACAACACGGGATCGGAATTCAGGATTCGATTGCTGTCGCCGGCGGCGCCGATCTGAATATGCCAGTCGTCTGCCACACGATTCCAGAACTCCCGGACATCGTCATCCTCGTGCATCACTGACCAATGTGCCACTTCGCCGTGGCCACTTGGCCGACGATGGCCTGCATGATCACCCTCCGCTTCGCCGCCCTTCTTGCCTGCGGCACGCTTCTTCTTGGCCAGCCGCCTAAAGCCGCTCCCAGCTTTTCGCCGGAGCTCGTAAAATCCGGTGAATCGCTCTTCCTGCAGCAGTGCGCGTTTTGCCATGGCCGCGACACGGGGGGAGGCGAAGACGGCCCGGACCTGACGCGCTCCAAGCTGGTCGCCGAGGACGTGAACGGCAGCCAGATCGGGCCTGTGGTGCGCAACGGCCGCGAAAAAATGCCGCGCTTCACCGTCACCGACCAGGAACTCGCCGCGCTGGTGGCCTACATCCGTACGCGGAAGACAATCGCCGAGTCGCAGAAGGGCGGACGCAAGGGCGTGGACGCCGCCGATCTGGCGACCGGCAACATCGACAAGGGCAAGGCCTATTTCAACGGCGTTGGCAAATGCAATTCGTGCCATTCCCCCACGGGCGATCTGGCGGGCACCGCTACCCGCAACAACGGACTGAAGCTGTTTCAGCGCCTGATGTATCCCGCGGGCGCAAAAGCGAAGCTCGCTGTCACGCTGCCTTCGGGCGAGATCGTGACCGGCACCCGCGCCTACGATGTTGAGTTCACCGTCGACTTGCGCGACTCCGCGGGGCGCTATAGATCCTGGTCTGCGTCGAAAGTGAAGGTCAAGGTGGTCGATCCCGCCGAA
>JAOAPT010000875.1 GCA_025463045.1 Candidatus Solibacter sp. | reverse complement strand
ACGGTCTCAAACACACGACAATGCCGAACGCAGCGATTACGGAGAAGGGGACCGCTCTCGAATCGCCGACTTGCAATTGTCGCCGACACTGCGGCTGGCGCCAGCGCCATAGCAATCTCGCAGCATAATAGACGATAACGCCCTGCCAATCGCATCGAGAAGGGGGTTCTTCCTTGCGGCAATCCGGTTCGACATTCCACGACCAGTTGTCGCGCGGAAATTGGTTGCGTTACGTTGTCGAGTTCGCCCAATCTCTACCGACGCGTACCTCAACGCCTTTGCATTCGGAGCCCGATCCCCACCTTCTGCCGCTCCTGGTAGGATGAAACGGTGGCTACTCGTTCGCTTCACGGAGTGATCCCCGCGCTGGTGACGCCGTTTCGCGACGACGATCGATTGGACTGCTCCGCGTGGCAGGCGTTGATCGACACGCTGATCGGGGCGGGGGTCGACGGGCTGTTCGTGGGTGGATCGTCGGGCGAATTCTGCACGATGGAGCTGGAGGAGCGGACGGTCGCACTCCGCTTCTGCAATCAGGCGATTGCGGGGCGCGTGCCGGTGATCGCGAATGTGGGCTGCATCACGACGCGAGATACAATCGCGCTCGCGTTGCAGGCGCAGGCGATCGGCGTGGACGCGATCGCGGTGATCACACCGTATTACATTAAGCCGACCCAGCAGGAGCTGACCGATCACCTGGTGGATGTTTGCCGGGCGGTGCGGGTGCCCGTGCTGGCGTACAATTTCCCGCATCACGGCGGCGTGGAACTCGCACCCGAGACGCTCGCGGCGGTGGCTGCGAAAGCTCCGAATCTCGCGGGCGTGAAGGATTCCAGCGGAGTGCTGGAGCGCGTGATCGCGTATCGGGCCGCGGTGACGGATCGGGAATTCGCGGTCTTCACGGGCGGCGAACACATCGTGCTCGCGGCGCTGGATGCGGACTGCGCGGGCACGGTCAACGCGGCGGGCAATATCGCGCCCAAACTCTTTGTGGATCTGTACCGTGCTCACCGCGAAAAACGCCGCGGCGAGGCCGAGCGGCTGCAGATTTTAGCGGCGGAGATGTCGGCGGCGCTCGGGCTGCACACGTTCCCCTCGGTGGTAAAGGAAGGGCTCGCGCTGGCGGGATTCCCGGTCGGCGTGTGCCGCAAACCGGTGGGCAAATTGCCCGACGAATCCCGCCGGAAGCTCACCGTGCTCATCGAGCATCTGAAACAGGAAGGCATGCTGCCGGTGAAATCCGGCGGCGTCTCCGCATAACCCGCGTTTCCTCTGAAAGGTACCGATGCACACCAACCGGCTGGCAGAAGAGAAGAGTCCCTATTTGTTGCAGCACGCGCACAATCCCGTGGATTGGTACGCGTGGGGCGATGAAGCGTTCGAAAAAGCGCGGCGGGAGAACAAGCCGATCTTCCTTTCGATCGGCTACTCGACGTGCCACTGGTGCCATGTGATGGAGCGCGAGAGCTTCGAGAACGACGCAATCGCGGAGTTGCTGAACCGCGATTACGTCGCGATCAAGGTGGATCGCGAGGAGCGTCCTGACATCGATCGTATCTACATGACGTTTGTGCAATCGACGACGGGGAGCGGCGGGTGGCCGATGTCGGTGTGGCTGACGCCGGAGCGGCAGCCATTCTTCGGCGGGACGTATTTTCCGCCGGAGAATCGATGGGGGCATCCGGGGTTCGGTTCGATTCTCACTCAGGTCGCAAATGCGTGGCGGGATCAGCGAGACAAGATCGAAGAATCGGCGCGCGACGTTGTGGAGCAATTGAGGAAGCACGTCGAGGTGGCGCCGTCGCGTGGAGGCGTGGCATTCGATCACGCGACGCTGGATAGCGGCTTCTCGGTGTTCCGGCGCACGTTCGATACGCGGACGGGCGGGTTCGGCGGGGCTCCGAAATTTCCGCGCGTGTCGATTCATCATTTCCTGTTGCGCTATTACGCGCGGACGAAGAATCAGGAAGCGCTCGATATGGTGCTGCTGACGCTCCGAGAAATGGCGCGCGGCGGAATGAACGATCAGCTCGGCGGCGGATTTCACCGGTACTCGGTGGACGATCACTGGTTTGTGCCGCACTTCGAGAAGATGCTGTACGACCAGGCGCAGATCGTGATTTCGTACCTCGAGGCGTTTCAGGTGACGGGCGATCGCCAGTACGCCGATACGGCGCGCGCGATCTTCGACTACGTGCTGCGCGACATGACGGATGTCGAGGGCGGCTTCTATTCGGCGGAGGATGCGGATAGCGTGATCACTCCCGATCAGCCCGATTTGAAAGGCGAAGGCGCGTTCTACATCTGGAGCATCGACGAGATCCGCGCGCTGGTGGGCGCTCCGGCGTCGGAGTGGTTCTGCTACCGCTACGGCGTAGTCGAGGGCACGAACGTGTCGAACGATCCGCACGGGGAATTCACGGGGAAGAATATTCTCTATCAGCACCACACGGTCGAACAGACGGCGGAGCATTTCGGACAGCCGGTCGGCGAAGTAGACGCGACGCTCGATCATGCATCGCGGATCCTGCTGACGGCGCGGGCGAAGCGCGTGCGGCCGCATCTGGACGATAAGATTCTCACGTCGTGGAACGGGCTGATGATCTCGGCGTTTGCAAAGGGCGGGGCGGTGCTCGACGAGCCGCGATACGCCGCGGCTGCGCGGCGCGCGGCGGAGTTCGTGATCGCGCGGCTCTACGATGCGGGCAGCGGGAAACTGCTGCGGAGGTATCGCGCGGGCGATGCGGCGATCCCGGGCTTCCTCGACGACTACGCGTATTTCACGCAGGGGCTGCTGGATCTGTACGAGGCGCAGTTCGATTTGCGGCACCTGCAACTGGCGATCCGGTTGACAGAGAAGGCGATGGAGCTATTCGAGGATCGTGAGGCGGGCGCGTTCTTCAGTACGGCGGAAGGCGATTTGGAACTCGTGCTGCGGGTGAAGGAAGATTACGATGGCGCCGAGCCTTCGGGCAATTCGGTGTCGGTGACGAACCTGGTGCGGCTCGCGCAGACCACGAATCGCAACGACTTCCGGCTGTCGGCAAGCCGCGCGCTTTCGGCATTCGCGAGCCGTCTTTCGGTGGCCCCGATGGCAGTGCCGCAGATGATGGCGGCGTGCGAGTTCGTTGCGGGACAACCGAGGGAAATCATCCTCGCGGGAGAGCGGGATAGCACAGCGATGAAAGCGATGCTGCGCGAACTGCACCGGCGATTTGTCCCGAATCGGGTGGTGCTGCTGGTGGATTCCCTGGAGGCGCGCGAGGCGCTCAAGGCGGGCATTCCGTCGATCGAGGCAATGCAAGCGGGCGAGGGCGGCGCGGCGGCTTATGTGTGCCGCGATTACACCTGCCAGTTACCCGTTTTCGAACCGGCTAAGTTTGCCGAATTGATACAATAATTCATTCACGAACATATAGGAGGAATAATGGAAAGAGCAGGAGCAACGACTATGAGGGGCAACCCTCTCACGCTGGTAGGACCTGAGCTGAAGACCGGCGATCCGGCTCCGGATTTCAATCTGGTTGATGGCAGCTTGAAGCCTGTCACCCTGAAAGATACCGGAAATCACGTGCGGATTATCAGCGTGATCCCGTCGCTCGACACCCCGGTGTGCGACGCCCAAACCAAGCGTTTCAACGAAGAGGCTGCGAAACTGCAGGGCGTGGATATCATCACGGTGAGCATGGACCTGCCGTTCGCGCAAAAGCGGTGGTGCGGCGCCTTTGGGGTGGATAAAGTGAAGATGCTCTCCGACCATAAGGAAGCGTCTTTCGGAACAAATTACGGAACTTTGATCAAGGATCTGCGAATCGAAAGCAGGGCGATTTTCGTGATCGACGCCGATAATAAGATTCGTCATGCGGAGTACGTAAAAGAAGTGGCTGATTTCCCGAATTACGAAGCGGCTCTTTCAGCGGCACGCAGCGCGGGCGGAGCCTAGGCAAGGGATTTCGGGCGTCCGCGCAGCGTTGAGCGGGGACGCCCGATTTGAGGTTCGACTGAACACCACGGAATCATCTGCGCCGCCGAAAACGGAACGCGCAATTGCGCGCGCGGTGGATAGCCGGCTCGTTCGCGGCGGACTGATCATTGTTGCCGGCGTATTGACCGGCAACGTGCTGGGCGTGGGTCGCGTGGCGTTGATCGCGTACCTGCTGGGCACGCACAGTTATGCGGATTCGCTGGCGGTGGCTCTGGGTCCGCTGGATACCTTCAATTCGGTGCTGATCAACAGCATCGTTTTCGCGTTCGTCCCGATGCTGACCGCGGTCGAGGGGGAAGCGCGCACCGCTCTTTTTCTCAAACTCACACGCTGTTTTGTCTGGGCGCTCTCGTTGATTTCCGGGGCGGTGATTCTGGCTGCACCGTGGCTGATGCGCGCGCTGGCGCCCGGACTCGACCCGCAGTACTTCGGGACGGCGGTAAACATTTTGCGGATCCTGGCGCTCTCCACGGTATCGGGCGGACTGGCGGCGGTGCATTGCGCGCTGTTGTATACCGACCGGCGCTTCGGCCCCGCTGCGTTTTACCAGGCGGCATTGAATGTGTTCACGATTGCGAGCGCGCTGTGTCTCTGGAAATTCTTCGGCGTGTACGCGTTCGCGATCGGGTATACAGCCGGCGCCACGGCGCAGCTCGCCATCGTCTACTTCGCGGCGCGTTCGGGGCTGAAGACGTCGGGAATTCCCGCGTGCGAAACGCCGTGGCGGGAGATTTTGATGAAGCCCGCGTTCTTCGTAGTGTATGCGGCGGGGATCGGGTTGAACATCACGTTCACGCGCGCTTATGCTACCCACGCCGGACCGGGAATGGCGGCGGCGCTGGATTATTGCATGCGCGGAGTGGGCGTGCCGCTGGCGCTGCTGGTCAATCCGATTTCGAACTCGCTGCTGCCGGAGATTGCACGGCTGCGAAGTCTGTTGCGGCTGCGCGAGGCGCTCAACCTGATCGATAAAACGATCGCGCTGGCGGCGCTGGTGGCGGTCGCGGGATGCGGGTTCGCGCTGATCTTCCGCCAACAGGCGATCTCGCTGCTCTTCGAACGCGGGAGCTTCACGGCAGATTCGACGCGGCTGGTGGCGTCGGCCTTCGTCGCGCTCGGTCCGAGCCTGATCGGATGGAGCCTGATCGAAATTCTGGCGCGCTCGCTGTTCGCGCTCGATCGTCCGTGGCCTCCGGTGATCGCGGCGCTGATTCCGGTGATGATCAACGTGGCGATCACGCTGCGCGTCGGGCCGTTCCATCCGGAGTATCTCGGGCTCGGCGCGAGCATCGGGCTGATGTCCGGATTCCTGGTGCTCTTCCTGATCGCGCATACCAGCCGAAAGCGATGGCTGCAGCAGGGTTGAGCGACGCGTGAAGATCTTCGGGCCGACTCACCTCGCGTTGCTGTCGGTAATCGTGGCGCTCTGCGTGATGCTCCCGGTGCTGCTGCGGCACGGGCGAGTCGCGTCGCGCCCGGTGCGACTCGCAGTCGGCTGGGCGATCGTCGTCAACGAGCTGATCTGGTGGGGATACCGCTACTCGCATGAAGGCGTGCATCTCTGGAATCTGCCGTTCCAACTGTGCGACGTCACTCTGTGGGCAAGCGCGATCGCGTGTCTGACGCTGGCAACGCCGCTGGTCGAGCTCGCGTATTTCGGCGGACTGGCCGGAGCGGGGATGGCACTGCTGACGCCCGACCTGTGGTCGCCCTGGCCGACGTATCCGGCGATTTATTTTTTCGTCGCACACGGCGCGATCGTGCTGGCGGTATCGATCCTGGTGTTCGGACGTATCTGCCCGTTGCGCGCGGGCGCGTTGTGGCGTGCGTTCGGCATGCTGCTGCTGTTCGCGGCGGCGATCGGAATCGTGAACGCGCTCAGCGGGTCGAACTTCATGTATCTCTGCCGCAAGCCGAAGGGCGCGTCGCTGCTCGACTCGCTCGGTCCGTGGCCGAATTATTTGGTGGGCGGCGCGGTGGTAGCGTTGGCGCTGTTCTGGCTGCTGTGGCTGCCGGTGCGGCCTGCGAAGCGGAAGGCGTGATGTCAGCCGGCGAAGAACGCTCCCCTCTTAGGCGGGCGAAACGCTCCAATAAAGAACACAATCCAGTCCGAGCCGCGACCGTTAGGGAGTCCCATGGACCTGCGGCCCACCAAACGCGATGAAGAACCGAGCCCCAATCTGAGCCGCGACCGTCAGGGAGCGGTGGTCACG
>JAOAPT010000303.1 GCA_025463045.1 Candidatus Solibacter sp. | reverse complement strand
GCGGGATCACGCGGACCGGCGCGGCGGGGGCGGCGCCGTTGAATCGCACCCTGTTGACGGCCTACATGGCCGCCTTCCGGGAGGGTTCCGCGCTCTATGCAATGACCGGAGAGCCGGATCTCAACAGTGCGCTGCGGATTCCCGGCATGCTGTCGGAAGGTGACGACGAAGATCTCAGCGAAGACGTCGCGAAGGCCGTGCTTGCTGCCGCCGCCGAGGCCGTCACCGCGCTGAACAAAGTCCGCGAGCGCGAAGGCGCTGCCACCTCGCAGGAAATGCGGGAGCGCTGCCGCAACATCTACGGGCTGGTGACGCGAATGGAAGAGATCCGCGCGGGCGCGGCCGGCGCCTTTCAGAAGCGATTGCGCGAGAAGCTCGCCGACCTGCTGCATGGCGCGGGCATCGAACCGCAGCGGCTCGCGCAGGAAGCGGCGATCCTGGCCGACCGCAGCGACATTTCGGAAGAGCTGATGCGACTACGTACTCACGCCGGGCAACTGGAGCAGATGCTCAACGGCGCGGGCGAGGTCGGCAAGCGACTGGATTTCCTGCTGCAGGAAATGAACCGCGAATCCAACACCGTGCTCTCCAAGACCGGCGGGCTCGGCGACCTCGGGCTCACCATCACCGACCTGGCGCTGAGCGCCAAATCGGAAATCGACAAAATCCGGGAGCAGAGCCTTAATCTCGAGTAGCCCACTGACATCTACATGTCCACCGTCTTTATCATTTCCGCTCCCTCCGGCTCCGGCAAATCGACGCTGGTCGCTCGCCTGCTCGACACCGTGCCGGACCTGATGTTCTCCGTTTCGTACACTACGCGCACGCCGCGCGGCGCGGAGGTGAACGGCAAAGGGTATCACTTCGTGAGCCGCGAGGAGTTTGAGGCGATGCTGGCCCGCGACGAGTTTCTCGAATGGGCTGAGGTATTTGGCAACTATTACGGAACTCACCGGTCGATTCTGGACGAGGCCTGCGCGCAGGGGAAAGACCTGGTACTCGACATCGATGTCCAAGGTGCGAGACAATTGAAAAAGAAGATTTCAGAGGCTGTGACCATATTCGTCCTCGCCCCTTCCCGGCAAGTGCTGGAGCAGCGCCTACGTTCGCGAGGCGAAGACCGCGAAGAAGTGATTATGCGGCGGCTCAAGGAAGCGGCCGACGAGATCCGGAATTACGAAGATTACGATTATGTGTTGATCAACCGGATTCTGGCGGAAGCCGAGGCGACTTTGAGCGCGATCGTTCGCGCCGAGCGTGTCCGGCGGACCCGAATCGAAGACCAGATCCGGCCCATTTTGGAAACATTTTAAGTTTGGAGTATCGAAGCCATGGCTGACAAAACACCCCGCAACAACGCGCACTGCACCCTGCCGGACGATCCGGAGCAGAGCACTTACCGCTTCATCATCGTCGCCGCCAAGCGCGCCCGTCAGTTGCAGGGCGGAGCTCGTCCGGTGCTGCCCACGTCCTCGAAGAAGCCGACCGTGATCGCTATGGAAGAAGTGCGGCGCGGACTCGTGAAGTACGAGTTGACCGGCCCGTTGGTCCACCATCACGAGCTCCCGCCCGACCCCACGGCATAATTTCCGAGTGCCATGGGCCTGTGGCCCCACGTTGATGAAGACGCTAAGCCCCCCATCAGACGCACGACGGTTACCGAGCGGTTAGGCTATGCAGCGGTGTGCGCTGATGCGCTGGAGACGTCAGATCAGAGCCGCGACTGTTACGGAGCGGTGGTCGCGTGACCACCGCTCCCTCACGGCCGCGGCTCTGATTGGAGAGTGGTCTTCAACGGAGTTTTCCATGGGCCCCTTCAGGGCCACAACAAAGGATGAAATTTGACGATCGCTTCTTGGCGCGTCATTTTCAGGGGAGCATCGAGCACATGCCCGGGCCTATGAAAGTCCTTCTCGCGGTCGGCGGCGGAATCGCGGCGTATAAATCCGCGGAGCTCGCCCGCCTGTTGATGCAGCAGGGTCACGAAGTGCAGGTCGTAATGACTGCCGCGGCGGAGGAGTTCGTCCGCCCACTGACCTTCGCTGCGCTGACCGGCCGCAAAGTCCTCACCAATATCTTCGCCATTGAAGCCGCGATCGAGCACATCTCAGTCGCGCAGGAGCACGAGATTTTGGCGATTGCACCGGCCACCGCGGATCTGATGGCCAAGCTTGCGCACGGCATGGCCGACGATTTTCTGACCACGCTGTATCTCGCCTTCACCGGTACGGTGATGATCGCTCCTGCCATGAACGTCAATATGTGGCAGCACGCCGCGACGCAGGCGAATCTGGAAACGCTCGTCAAGCGCGGGCACGTGATCGTGGAGCCCGGGAGCGGATATCTGGCTTGCGGGATGACTGGTCCCGGCCGGCTGGCCGACCCCGAAGCGATCGCCGAGGCGATCGAGCGCGCGGGCAAAAAGCGTCGCGATCTGGAAGGCGAGACGGTGCTGATCACGGCCGGTCCGACGCAGGAACCGCTCGACCCGGTGCGCTACATTTCCAATCGCTCAAGCGGCAAGATGGGGTATGCATTGGCCGACGCCGCCGCTACCCGAGGCGCGCGCGTGATCCTGATTTCGGGTCCTGTTCACTTGGCGCCCCCGCGCGGAGTGGAAGTGATTCCGGTGCGCACCGCCGTAGAAATGCGTACGGCCGTGATGGAGCATCTGCCCGCTGCGGGTATCGTGATAAAGGCCGCCGCGGTCGCCGATTTTCACCTTGCGAAAGTGCCCGATCAAAAGGTAAAGAAGACTGCCGCGCGCGTGTCGCTGGAACTCGATCCGACTCCGGATATCCTCGCCGAACTGGGACGTAAGAAGGGCGATTTCCTGCTGATCGGCTTCGCCGCCGAGACGCAGAATCTCGCGCAGGAGGCGCGCCGCAAACTGGAGTCCAAGAACTGCGACATGGTGGTCGGGAATCTTGTGGGCGGCAGCGATCTCGGCTTCGAGACCGACGATAACGAAGTCGTCTTGATCTCGCGCCAGGGCGACCCGATTGCGTTGCCGCGCGCTTCAAAGCGGGCGATCGCCGATCGCATCTTCGACGAAATCCTCAAACTCCGACTGACCCGACATGCCGCCGATGGACGCTGACACAATCCGGCAATATCTCGAGTTTTACCAGGATCTGCATATCGAGACTCTGTACCGCCGCACCTCGGTCGCGGACGCAGCGTCGCCGGCGGTGAAGGCGTCCGTCGTCGCCGCACCGCCCGCGCCGGTCATTGCCGCATCCGAGTCCAAAATCGCCGCAGCCGAGTCCAAAATCGCCGCGGCTGAGCCCAAAATGGAACTGCCACCTCTCGCTCCCCCGGACGATTCGCTGATCAAGATCATGCAGGACATCGGCGACTGCCACCGCTGCCGCTTGAGCGAGGCGCGCGACAAGATCGTCTTCGGCGTGGGTGACGAGAAGGCGCCGCTGGTGTTCGTCGGCGAAGGTCCGGGCGCCGATGAAGACGCTCAGGGAATCCCGTTCGTCGGGCGCGCCGGCCAGTTGCTGACGCAGATGATCGAGGGCACTTCCAAGAAGGAAGGCATCCCGCTGTTGCGGAAGGATGTGTACATCTGCAACGTGGTGAAGTGCCGTCCGCCGGGAAACCGTACTCCGGAAGCCGACGAGATGGAGACGTGTGGACAGTTCCTCTATCGCCAGTTGTCCGCGATCCGTCCGAAGGCCATCTGTGCGCTCGGCGGAACTGCGGCGCGCGCTGTCACAGGCCACAAAGAAGGCGTCACGAAGATGCGCGGCAAATGGTTCAAGTGGAATGATATTCCGGTGATGGTGACGTATCACCCGTCGTACCTGCTGCGTCCGTACAACGAAAATGCCAAGCGCGAAGCGTGGGAGGACCTGAAGAAGGTCCTGCACTTCGTCTACGACTAGTCGGGCGCTCGCCAGCGAACACCAGTCCGGGAGGTTGGGAATCCCGGGTATGCTGGGTTTACCTATGGATATCAAACTCGTGCCACTGGAGATTCCCGACGGCGGCAATCTGATCCTCGGACAATCTCACTTCATCAAGACAGTCGAGGATATTTACGAGGCGATCGTGAATACGGTGCCGCAGATGAAGTTCGGGGTGGCGTTCAATGAAGCCTCCGGGCCGTGCCTGACGCGCGTCGACGGCAACGATGACGGACTGAAGTCGCTGGCGGCGAAGAATGCGACGGCGCTGGCGGCGGGGCACACGTTCGTTGTCGTGATGACGAACGGGTATCCGATCAACGTGCTGGGGCGGATCAAGGACGTGCCGGAGGTCTGCGGGATTTTTTGCGCGACGGCGAATCCGGTCCAGGCCGTAGTGGTGGAGAACGAACAGGGGCGCGGCGTCATCGGAGTGATCGACGGCGAGCGGCCGAAAGGTGTGGAGAGTGCGGAGGACGCGGAGAAGCGTCGTGGATTCCTGAGGATGATCGGGTACAAACGATAGTACTCGTCGGCGTAAGTTCGGGTATATTTAGAACAGTGTGGTCGCGAGCGCGATGCTAGACTTGCGGCCATGTTCACCCTTAGAAGTTCACGCTTTCTTCTCTCTGCATTCGTGCTTTCACTTACATTTGGATGCCTGACTCACGCACTGCGCGCCGCAAATGATAGTAACTACACGTACCTGGCGTTAGGAGACTCCGTCCCGTTCGGCATGGATGTGCGCCTGCTCTTCGCAGCGCCGCCACTTCCTACCGCGTTTGACTTCGTCGGATATCCCGAGGCGATTGCTTCGGCGGAGCATCTACTGAAATCCAAGAAGCTGGTCAATTCATCGTGTCCCGGAGAGACGAGCAGCAGTTTCGTCACGGCGGGCGCGGAGGACTTGGGCTGCCACAGCATGGGGCCGGATGGGGAACCGCCGTTCAAGAACTGGATCGGGCTGCGGGCGGACTATCCCGGCACGCAGCTTCAATTCGCGACACAGGAGCTTTCGTCCAACAAACACATAAACCTGGTAACACTCAGCATCGGGGCCAATGACTTCCTCTTAATGGCGCATAAGTGCTCCACGGCACTCGATCCGAACGCGTGCGTGGCTGCCGGAGTGCCCGGCTTCATTCAGACTTATACGGCTAACTTGACGACGATCATGAAGGCGATCCGCGTGACGGCAGGTTACAAGGGCACGGTGGTGCTGGTGGGTTACTACGCGCCGAGCGCCGAGCTGATTCCAGTGGCGGTCACGCTAAATAGCGTGATCACCGGGGTAGGAACGGCCTTCGGGGCGGCCTATGCCGATGGCTTCACAGCGTTCCAATTGGCGGCTACGCCGTGGGGCGGAGACGTGTGCAAAGCGGGGCTGCTGATTCATCTGACCCCGACGACGTGCGACATCCATCCGACTCCGTGGGGCCGGGATGTGCTGGCGGCCACGGTGATGCTGGCAGCAGCGGGCAAGCACTAGGAAAACGAGGGGCCTCCAGGCTGATGTCTGGGGGCTTTTCGTCGTGGAAGAGTGCAGGATGAAATACCATACGCTTGGCGAGACGGGCTTGGTTGTATCTGAGATTTGCCTGGGGACGATGACGTTTTCCTCTGGCGAGGGGATGTGGAAGGCGATTGCGGGGGTCGAGCAGGAGCAGGCGGATCAACTGCTGAAGACCTCGTTTGACGCGGGCGTGAACTTCGTCGATACGGCGGACGTGTACTCGAACGGCGGATCGGAGATGACGCTGGCGCAGGCGATCCGGAATACGGGGATCGCGCGGAAAGAGATCGTGATTGCCACCAAGGCGTTCGGGCGGACAGGGCCGGGGCGCAACGATCTGGGCGCGTCGCGCGGTCATCTGATGGATGCCATCGACGCGTCGCTGAAGCGGCTGGGGACGGAGTACATCGACCTGTACCAGATCCACGGGTCCGACCCAATCACGCCGATGGAGGAGACGCTGCGCGCGCTGGATACGCTCGTGGCGCACGGCAAGGTGCGATACATCGGGTGCTCGAATTGGTATGCGTGGCAGGTGATGAAGTCGCTGGGGATTTCGGCGGCGAAGAATCTGGCGCGGATGGACACGCTGCAGGCGTACTACTCGATTGCGGGACGGGATCTGGAACGCGAGATCGTGCCGATGTTGAAGGATCAGCGGACGGGGCTGCTGGTGTGGAGTCCGCTGGCGGGCGGGCTGCTGTCGGGAAAGTTCTCGCGGGAGAATCAGAAGCCCGGGGATTCGCGGCGATCGGAGTTCGATTTTCCGATCGTCGATAAGGAGCGCGCATGGCGAATTCTGGACGTGCTGCGTCCAGTGGCCGAGGCGCACGGAACGTCGGTGGCAAGCGTCGCGCTGGCGTGGGTGTTGAGCAAGCCGTTTGTGACATCGGTGATCATCGGCGCGAAGAAGATCGAGCAGTTGAAGGAGAATCTGGCGGCGGCGGACTTGCAGTTGAGTGGCGAAGAGATGCGCAAGCTGGATGAAGTGAGCGAACTGCCGGAGGAGTATCCGGGATGGATGGTGAAGCGGATGGGGACGAACCGGCTGGAGTGATTACTTGTCGGCCGTGGCCAGGATAGTTTCGAAATAAGGAGCCTCGGCATCGCGATGGACGATGGCGGTCTCGATGTTCTTGAAATCGGCGTTCTTCAGATAGCGTTCGATTTCGAGTTCGGTGAAACCGAGCCAGAGATCGGCGTACATCTCGCGGGCCTCTTCGAAGTGGTGGCGGCTGAGATCGAGGATGGCGATCCGGCCGCCTTTTTTCAAAATGCGCGAAGCTTCGGCGATTGCCCGTTCCGGGTGGACGGCGTGGTGGAGCGCCTGGCTGAGGAACGCGAGGTCCACGGTGCCGGAGCGGATCGGCACATCCTCTAAATCGCCGAGGCGGTATTCCAGGTTGGTGATGTTGTGCTTGCGTGCGAGTTCGGCGCCGAACTCGACCATCTTTTCCGAATTATCGATGGCGATCACGCGCTTCGCCCGCTGCGCCATGAGTTGGGAAATGGTGCCCTCGCCCGCGCCCAGGTCCGCGATCACCATCGGGGGCATTAGCTTCAGGAGCGCCTCGGCGATGCCTTTCCAGGAACGGCCGGGGACGTACTGGCGGCCGAATTTTCCGGCAAGCTCGTCGAAGTAGCGGCGCATATTGTCGGTGCGCTTACGGAGGACGAGGCGGAGCGCTTCCTGATCCTGCGTGGTCTCAGGAATTTCGCCGTGGGCCTGGCGAAGAAGCTCCATCAATTCGGCCGGGGCGGTGAGGCGGTAGAAGGCGTTCTTTCCCATGCGGCGGTCCTCGACCAAGCCCGCTTGTTTGAGCTGGGAGAGGTGCGTCGAGATCTGGCTCTGGCCGCGCGCGAGGATTTCCTGAAGTTCAGCAACGGACAGTTCCTCGCGTTCGAGGAGGAGGAGCATGCGGAGGCGATTGGGATCGGCCGCCAGGCGCAGGGATTTCAGGATTGACGCCATAGATCAAATAGGTCTAATATCAATGTATCAAGATCTATTGATACGAGGTAATAAAACATCTATGGGCAGCACCACCGTTAGCCAGACCGAATTCAAGGTCGCCGATCTGTCGCTCGCCGAATGGGGACGCAAGGAAATCTCCGTCTCCGAATTCGAAATGCCGGGCCTGATGGCGATCCGCCGGAAGTATGCGAAGGAGCGTCCCCTCGAAGGCGTGCGGATCACCGGTTCGCTGCACATGACGATTCAGACCGCGGTGCTCATCGAGACGCTGGTCGATCTCGGCGCGAGCGTGCGCTGGGCGAGCTGTAACATTTTCTCGACGCAGGATCACGCGGCGGCCGCGATCGCGAAGGCGGGCGTGCCGGTTTACGCGTGGAAGGGCGAGAGCCTGGAAGAGTACTGGTGGTGCACCCTGCAGGCGGTCACGCATCCCGGCGGCAAGGGTCCGCAACTGGTGGTGGACGACGGCGGCGACGTCACGCTGCTGATCCACAAGGGCTACGAACTGGAAAACGGCAGCGACTGGGTGAACACTCCCTCGGGCAGCCACGAAGAGAAGGTCATCAAAGATCTGTTGAAGCAGGTTCACGCGGAAGATCCGCAGCGCTGGCACAATATGGTGAAGGACTGGCGCGGCGTCAGCGAGGAAACCACCACGGGCGTTCACCGGCTGTACAAGATGCAGGAGCAGGGCAAGTTGCTGGTGCCGGCAATCAACGTGAATGATTCGGTGACCAAGAGCAAGTTCGACAACCTGTACGGCTGCCGGGAATCGCTGGCGGACGGCATCAAGCGCGCGACGGACGTGATGGTCGCGGGCAAGGTCGCGGTGATCTGCGGGTACGGCGATGTGGGCAAAGGTTCGGCGCATTCGCTGCGCGGCATGGGCGCGCGCGTGATCGTGACGGAGATCGACCCGATCAATGCGCTGCAGGCGGCGATGGAAGGCTTCGAAGTCACGACGATCGAAGACACGCTCGGCCGCGGTGATATTTATGTGACGTGCACGGGCAACTGCGAGATCATCACGCTGGATCACATGCGGCTCATGAAGGATCAGGCGATCGTGTGCAACATCGGGCATTTCGACAACGAAATCCAGATGGACCGGCTGAACGAGAGCGATGCAAAGCGCTTGAACATCAAGCCGCAGGTCGACATGTACACGTTCCCGACCGGGAACAGCATCTTCGTGCTGGCGGAAGGCCGCCTGGTGAACCTGGGCTGCGCGACGGGGCACCCGAGCTTCGTAATGAGCAACAGCTTCGCGAACCAGACTCTGGCACAGCTCGATCTGTGGAAGAATAAAGATACCTACAAGGTTGGGGTTTATACTCTTCCGAAGAAGCTGGACGAGGAAGTGGCGCGCCTCCACCTGGAAAAGATCGGCGTGAAACTCACGACGCTGACGCCCGCGCAGGCCGAATACCTCGGCGTGCCGGTCGAGGGGCCGTACAAGCCCGACCATTACCGTTACTAAGTCAGGAACTGGAGAAGAACTTTGGCAGACACTCAAAGACACATATTTACGTCGGAATCGGTGACCGAAGGCCATCCCGATAAGATTGCCGATCAGATCTCGGATGCGGTGCTGGATGCGGTGCTGACGGACGATCCGATGGGGCGCGTGGCGTGCGAAGTTCTGGTCACGACGGGGACCTGCATCGTCGCCGGCGAGATCACCACGAAGACGTACGTCGACGTGCAGCGGATCGCGCGCTCCACGATCGAATACGTGGGCTACAACGACGCGACGTACGGCTTTGACTCCAACACCTGCGGCGTGCACAACCTGATCCAGTCGCAATCGCCCGATATTTCGATGGGCGTGGACACGGGCGGAGCGGGCGACCAGGGGCTGATGTTCGGTTACGCGTGCGACGAGACACCGGAGCTGATGCCGCTGCCGATCATGATGGCGCACAAGCTCTGTCAGCGGTTGAGCGAAGCGCGGCGTGACGGAACGTTGAATTTCCTGCGTCCGGACGGCAAGAGCCAGGTTTCGGTGGAGTACGTGGACGGGAAGCCGAAGCGGATCGAGGCGGTGGTGATCTCGACGCAGCACAGCCCGGACGTTTCGACCGAAGACCTGCGGCGGGAAGTCCGCACGCACATCATCGACGCGGTGGTTCCGGCGAACATGGTGGATGCGGATACCAAGTACCACATCAATCCGACTGGCCGTTTCGTGGTGGGCGGTCCCCACGGCGACACGGGGCTGACGGGACGCAAGATCATCGTCGATACCTACGGCGGAATGGGCCGGCATGGCGGCGGCGCGTTCAGCGGCAAGGATCCGACGAAGGTCGACCGCTCGGCCTGCTACATGGCGCGCTACATTGCGAAGAACATAGTGGCGTCGAAGCTGGCGTCGCGCTGCGAAGTGCAGTTGGCATACGCGATCGGTGTGGCGGAGCCGGTATCGGTGATGGTGAACACGTTCGGCACGGGATCGATTCCGGACGCCAGGTTCACGGAGCTGGTGCGGAAGAATTTCCAGTTGACCCCGAAGGGTATTATCGATTCGCTGAAGTTGCGGCGTCCGATTTACCGGAAGACGGCGGCGTTCGGACACTTCGGCCGGACGGACGATACGTTCACCTGGGAGAAGACGGACAAGGCCGAGGCGCTCAAGGAGCAGGCCGGCGTAGCTGCGGCCGCAGTGAAGTAGATCGTCGAACAGACGAGAAAAGGCCCCGGGAGCTTCGGCTTCCGGGGCCTTTCGTTTTTCGGAGGACGATTTCGCCGGAGCCCGTTGAGGGCGGATCGTTCAAACGCGATATAATTCTGCCGATCGTATGCAGATTGCGGCACCGCTGGAGGCGGCGCGCAGGATGGATCCACAGCGATGGCAACAGGTCGACAAGGTACTGCAATCGGCGCTGGATCTGCCGCCCGGCGAGCGCACGGCGTTTTTGCGCTGCGCATGCGCGGGCGATGAAGCACTC